>JAUXRT010000405.1 GCA_030681635.1 Reyranella sp. | reverse complement strand
AGCACCGCGAGATTGGCGTAGGCGCCGCGCCGACGCAGCATCGCCATGTAGTCGCTGAAACTTTCGAAATCCCAGGCGATGCCCTGGCGCAGCGCGTCGAGATCCATGCCCTCGACGACCGAGAGGTTGCGGATCACCAGGTCGCGCACGGCGGGCGGCGCCGGCACGATGCCGAAGCCGCAGTTGACGATCACCGCCGTGGTGACGCCGAGCGACGGCGACGGCGACAATGTCGTGTCCCAGGTGACCTGGGCGTCGTAATGGGTGTGCACGACGACGATGCCGGGCGCCAGCGGGAGGCCGCCGGCGTCGATCGTCTCGGCGGCTTTGTCCTTGATCTCGCCAATGGCGGCGATGCGGCCGTCCTTGACCGCGAGGTCGGCGCGCCGGGGCTCGTGGCCGAGGCCGTCGACGATGGTGGCGCCGCGAATGACGAGATCGGCCATCCCTACCTCCGTGCCTTCAGCGCGCCGTAGGCCGCCAGCGCCGCGTGGTTGACGAGATCGCTGACCGTCGCCCCCATCGGGACGATCTGGACCGGCTTCTGCAGGCCGTCGATCACCGGGCCGATCACGGTCACGCCGCCCAGCGCCTGCATCAGGCGCGACGAGATGTGGGCCGAGTGCAGCCCCGGCATCACCAGCACGTTGGCGGCGCCGGTCAGGCGGCAGAACGGGTAGGTCTCGTGCAGCAGCTCGTAATCGAGCGCCATGTCGGCCTGCATCTCGCCGTCGTACTCGAAATCGACCTTCTCGGCGTCGAGCAGGCGGATCGCCTTGCGGATGCGGTCGATGCGCTCGATCTCGCGGCTGCCGAAGTTGGAGAAGGAGACGAAGGCGATGCGCGGGTCGTGGCCCATGGTGCGGGCGTTGAAGGCCATCTGCTTGGCGATGGTCGCAAGCTCCTCGGGCGAGGGCGTCTCGTTGATCGAGGTGTCGGCCAAGAACACCGTGCCGTGGCGTGCCACGACGATGGAATAGCCCATTGGCACCTTGCTGGGCTCAACGTTGATGACCCGTTTCACGTCGGCGTAGCATTCGGGAAAGCGCCGCGTGATGCCGGTCACCATGCCGTCGGCATCGCCCATCGCCACCATGCAGGCGCCGAACACGTTGCGGCCCTGGTTGACCATGCGCTGCACATCGCGGCGCAGGTAGCCGTCGCGCTGCAGGCGCTTGTAGACCAGGTCGGTGTAGGGCGCGTTGCGCGTCGAGAGACGGGCGTTGTGGATCTCCAGGTTCGAATCGTCGGTGATGCCGAGCGCCTTCATGGTGTCGCGGACCTGTTCCTCGCGGCCGATCAGGATCGGCGTGCCGTAGCCGTTATCGCGGAACACGACGGCGGCGCGGATGGTGCGTTCTTCCTCACCCTCGGCGAACACGATGCGCTGCGGGTTGGCCTTCACCTGGTCGAACAGGCTTTGCAGCCAGTGGCTGGTCGGGTCGAGGCGGCCGGAAAGGTCGCGACGATATTCCGCCATGTCGGCGATCGGCTTGCGCGCCACGCCCGAGTCCATGGCGGCCTGCGCCACTGCCGCCGACACGGCCGAGATCAGGCGCGGGTCGAACGGCACCGGCACGACATAGTCGGGCCCGTAGCGCAGCCGGCGTCCGGAATAGGCACGGTCGACCTCGTCGGGCACGTCCTCGCGCGCGAGCTTGGCCAGCGCTTCGGCGGCGGCCACCTTCATCTCCTCGTTGATGGTGCTGGCGCGCACGTCCAGCGCGCCACGGAAGATGTAGGGGAAGCCCAGCACGTTGTTGATCTGGTTGGCATAGTCGCTGCGGCCCGTGGCGATGATGGCGTCGGCGCGCACCGACTTCACGTCCTCGGGCGTGATCTCCGGATCGGGGTTGGCCATGGCAAAAATGATTGGCTTGGCCGCCATCGACTGGACCATCTCCTTGGTGACGGCGCCCTTCACCGACAGGCCGAAGAAGACGTCGGCGCCCTTCATGGCCTCCTCCAGCGTGCGCGCCTTGGTGCGCACCGCATGGGCGCTCTTCCACTGGTTCATGCCCTCGGTGCGTCCCTGGTAGATCACGCCCTTGGTGTCGCACAGGATGGCGTTCTCGTGCGGCAGGCCCATCGCCTTCACCAGCTCGATGCAGGCGATGGAGGCGGCGCCGGCGCCGTTCACCACCATCTTGATGTCCTTGATGTTGCGGCCGGTGAGATGCAACGCGTTGATCAGGCCGGCCGCCGAGACGATGGCGGTGCCGTGCTGGTCGTCGTGGAAGATCGGGATGTCCATCAATTCGCGCAGGCGCTGCTCGATGATGAAGCACTCCGGCGCCTTGATGTCCTCCAGATTGATGCCGCCGAAGGTCGGCCCGAGGTAGCGCACGGCGTTGACGAACTGGTCGACGTCCTTGGTGTCGACCTCGATGTCGATGCAATCGACGTCGGCGAAGCGCTTGAAGAGCACGGCCTTGCCCTCCATTACCGGCTTGCCGGCGAGCGCGCCGATGTCGCCGAGGCCCAGCACGGCGGTGCCGTTGGAGATCACGGCCACCAGGTTGCCCTTGATGGTGTAGTCGTAGGCGAGCGAGGGGTCCCGGGCGATTTCCAGGCAGGGCGCGGCGACGCCCGGCGAATAGGCCAGCGCCAGGTCGCGCTGGGTTACCAGCGGCTTGGTGGCGACGATCTCGATCTTGCCGGGCCGGCCCGCTGCATGCATGCGCAGCGAATCCCCGTCGAGATCGCCCATTTCGTTGCTGACCATCGCTTCCGAGCTTTTGCTCGCCATCATTTCACTCCCGTTTGAGGGCGCATATTGGCGGCAATCCACAGCCGGGGCCAGCGTGCGGGAATATCCGATACTGCGCTGCAGCGTGATCCACCGCTCGTCCACATGGCCGGCCGGCTTTCTATGGTAGACCGAGCCCAGCGAGGATCCATCGTGCCCGACAGTTCAGCTGCTCCCCCTGGCACCGCACCGACGATTCCCGTCGATGCGACGCCGATGATGCGCCAGTACTTGGCGATCAAGGCGCAGCATCCCGACCATCTGGTGTTCTACCGGATGGGCGATTTCTATGAATTGTTCTTCGACGATGCCGTGAAAGCCTCGGCGGCACTCGACATCGCGCTCACCAAGCGCGGCCAGCACATGGGCGAAGACATCAAGATGTGCGGCGTGCCGGTGCACAGCCACGAGGCCTACCTGTCGCGCCTGATCCGCCAGGGCTTCAAGGTCGCGGTCTGCGAGCAGGTCGAGGACCCTGCCGAGGCCAAGAAGCGCGGTGCGAAATCCGTCGTCGAGCGTGCCGTGGTGCGGGTCATCACGCCGGGCACCCTCACCGAAGACTCTCTGCTCGATGCGCGCAGCCACAATTATCTCGCCGCCGTCGCCGAGGCCCAGGGCGAGCTGGCCCTGGCCTGGCTCGACCTCTCGACCGCCGATTTCGCCACCCAACCGGTGCTGCCGTCTCAATTGGCTGCGGCGCTGGCGCGTTTGGCGCCGGGCGAACTTCTGTTGCCCGACCGGCTGCTCGCCCGCGAGCCGCTGAAGGCGGCGCTGGAAGACTGGTCCTCGGTGCTGACGCCGCTGCCCTCGGCGCGCTTCGACAGCGACAATGCCCGCAAGCGCCTGCAGTCCGCCTTCAATGTGGCTGCCCTGGAAAGCTTCGGCTCGTTCTCGCGGGCCGAGGTCGCGGCCTGCGGCGCGCTGCTCGACTATGTCGAGCTGACACAGGCCGGCAAGCGGCCGGCGCTGGCGCCGCCGCGCCGCGAACGCGCCGATGGCACGATGGAGATCGATCCTGCGACGCGGCGCAATCTGGAACTGGTGCGCAGCCTCGACGGCCGCCGCGACGGCACGTTGCTGGCCACCATCGACCGCACCCTGACCGGCCCCGGCGCGCGCCTGCTGGCTGAGCGCATCGCAGCACCTCTGACGGATCGTGCCGCGATCGAGCGGCGGCTCGACCTGGTGCAGCTCTTCGTCGAGCGTCCTCCTGTGCGCGAGCGCGTGCGCGAGGCGCTGAAGCGCACGCCCGACATCGAACGCGCCCTTACGCGTCTCAGTGTCGGCCGCGGTGGCCCGCGTGATCTGGCGGCGCTGCGCGACGGCCTCGATTCGGGCGAGGCGCTGGCGGCCATGCTCGGTGCCGAGCCCGAAGCGCTGGCGCCACCGCCCGCTCCGCTGGGCGAGATCCTGGCGGCGTGTTCGAATCACCGGCCGCTGATCGAGGCGCTGGCGGCAGCGCTCGTCGACGAGCCGCCGCTGTTTGCGCGCGACGGCGGCTTCATCCGCACCGGCTATCGCGCCGAACTCGACGAGCAGCGCACGCTCCGTGACGACAGCCGCAAGACCGTGGCGGCGCTGGAGTCGAAGTATCGCGCCTCGACCGGCGTCGCGACGCTGAAAATCCGGCACAACAACATGATCGGCTACCATATCGAGGTGTCGGCGACGCATGCCGACAAGCTCGATCTCGTGGCTTTGGGCTTTGCGCGCCGCCAGTCGATGTCGAACGCCACGCGCTTCAACACCCCCGAACTGGCCGATCTCGAAACCCGCATCGGCCGCGCCGCCGACCAGGCGTTGGCGCTGGAGCTGGCGATGTTCGAGCAGTTGGCCGCGGGCGTGCTGGCCGTGTCGGCCGCCGTTGCCGCCGCCGGCCGCGCCCTGGCAGCGCTCGACGTGGCGGCGGCGCTGGCGGAACTCGCGACCAGCGGCCACTACACAAGGCCGGTGCTGAGCGACGATCCCGCGTTCGTCCTGAAAGGCGGCCGCCATCCCGTGGTCGAAGCGGCGCTGTTGCGGCAGGGTGGCTCGGGCTTCGTGCCCAACGACTGCGATCTCGGCGCCGAGCGCCGGCTATGGTTGCTGACTGGCCCGAACATGGCCGGCAAGTCGACCTTCCTGCGCCAGAACGCGCTGATCGCCGTGATGGCGCAGGCCGGTTCCTTTGTGCCGGCCGAGGCCGCGACCATCGGCATCGTCGATCGCCTCTTTAGCCGCGTCGGCGCCGCCGACGATCTGGCGCGCGGCCGCTCCACCTTCATGGTCGAGATGGTCGAAACGGCAGCTATCCTCAACCAGGCGACGGCCAAAAGCCTGGTGATCCTGGACGAGATCGGCCGCGGCACGGCCACCTTCGATGGTCTTTCCATCGCCTGGGCGACGCTCGAGCATCTGCACGACGTCAACAAGTGCCGCGCGCTGTTCGCCACGCATTTCCATGAATTGGGCGCGCTGAAGGAACGGCTGGCCGCACTGGCGCCGCACACAATGCGCGTCAAGGAGTGGCAGAACGAGGTCGTGTTCCTGCACGAGGTGGCGCCGGGCGCCGCCGATCGTTCCTACGGCATCCACGTGGCGCAGCTCGCCGGCCTGCCGGCCGCCGTCGTGGCGCGCGCCGAGCAGGTGCTGGCGGTGCTGGAGAAGGGCGAGCAGTCGGGCGCGGTAACCAAGCTTGCCGACGATCTGCCGTTGTTTGCAGCAGCACCTGCGCGTCCGGCGAGCGGGACGGCGAAGGCCACCGAGTCGGAAGTCGAGAAGGCGCTGACGTCGGTCAATCCCGACGAACTCTCGCCCAAGCAGGCGCTTGAGCTGCTCTACGAGCTGCGGCGCAAATTGTCCTAGAGCGCCTTGCGTGCGAGCGCCGCGCCCTCTGAGAGAGCGCGCAATTTTCCGTAGGCGACACCCAGCGTCATCGGCGCCATGCCGCAGTTGGTGCAGGCCTGGATGCGCTCGGGGTCGACGAACTTGGTCGCGAGCTTCAGCGTCGCGGCCACATCCTGCGGCGTCTCGATCTTGTCGGAGGCGACGTTGATGGCACCGACCAGCACGGTCTTGGTCTTCAAGAGCTTCATCAGCTCGGGCGGCACGTGACTGTCGCGGACTTCGAGCGAGACCTGCTGGATCTTGCTGCGGTCGAGCGCCGGGAAGGTCTGTTCATACTGACGCCAGCTCTCGCCCAGCGTCTCCTTCCACTTGTTGTTGGCCTCGATGCCGTAGCCGTAGCAGATGTGCACGGCGGTCGTGCACTTGAGACCTTCGGCCGCCTTCTCCAGCGCCGGCACGCCCCAGTCGACCGTCTCGTTGAGGTAGACGTTGAAGGCCGGCTCGTCGAACTGGATCACGTCGACGCCGAGCTTCTCGAGATCCTTGGCTTCCTGGTTCAGGAGCTCGGCGAAGGCGAAGGCCATTTTCACGCGGTCGCCATAAAACCCATCGGCCAGCGTGTCGATCAGCGTCATCGGGCCGGGCAGGGTG
>JAUXRT010000395.1 GCA_030681635.1 Reyranella sp. | reverse complement strand
GATCTTCGAGTACGAGGGCCATGGCCAGCACAAGCTCGTCGCCGGCTCGACCGTCTACCAGCCGCCCGGAATCAAGCACAAGGAGATCGATCACTCCGAGGATTTCGAGGTATTGGAAATCACCATGCCGGCCGATTTCGACACCAAAGAAGTGACATGAAGGAACCTCGCGTGAAGATTGTCTCTGCGGTGCTTGCGTTCCTGCTGCCGCTCGCTGCCCTGCCGGCGGGCGCCCAGCAGCTTCCCGACGTCCCGACCATCCAGGTCCCGGCCGGCGGCGCCACCGTCACCGGCCAGGTCGCTCCGGGCGGGCGCAATGTCTATTCCGTGTCGGCCAACAGCCTGCAGGCGCTGTCGGTCGCCATCGCCTCGCCCGGCAACAACGCGATGTTCCAGGTCTACAACGTCGGCGCCTCGGTGACCGGAGCGACCGGCAGCGCCGTGGTCAGCGGCACGACCTTGACCGGCGCCGGGGCCGCGGACGCCTCAATGGCCTGGATCGGCGTGATCCCGCAGACCGGGACGTACCTGATTGCCGTCGACAGCACGGGCGGCGCCGCCAACTACACGCTGACGGTCCAGTTCCAGTAACGCCCCGTTCCAGTAGCGCTAGGCCGGCGGCACCTTGCAGGTGAAGTTCAGCTCGCGCGGCGGGGTCGCGAAGGCGGGATGCACGGCAGGCATGCCCGCGCCCGGATCGGCTTTCGGCCACGCCCCGCTCGCCAGCTTCTTCTCGACCAGCGGCAGCAGTTCCTGGAACACCACCCAGCCCTGCAGGCGCACGCCGGTCTGGGTGGCGTGGATGGCGTCGACGAACAGGTCGGGATCCCGCGGCATCAGCTTCGCCACATCGAGGAAGGCCAGGTGGTGCGCCGCGGCATAGTTGGCGAAGACGCGATTCTGGAAGGCCGCCAGCCGTTCAAGGTCGCGGTAGCGGAACGGCGCATAGCTCCTGTTGAGATACTCCAGGATCAGCCGGTGCCGGATCGGGTTCAGCACCATGCCGTCCTTCACCAGCCAGACGAACGAGGCCAGCGCCAGCTCGCCGCCGGCGGATTCCGTTGTCGCGCGGATGCGGTCGAGATCGCCCAGGATGATGGGAAGATTGACCGGCAGGTCGGGACGGCCGATGTCAGGGTTGCGCTCGTCCACGCCGGCCGGCCACACGAGCGTGTAGGCGGGCTTGGGCCATTCGCCGCCGTCGACCGGCACACCTGCCGGCGTGTCGGTCGCGGCGAGCAGGGTCCTGAGCCGCCGCGCCAAGGTGAAGTGCTTGGCGGCCTCGTCCAGCCAGCGCGCGCCGGCACCTTGCGGCGGCGGCAGCGGCGGAAGGACACGGCTGTCGGGCCGCGGCAGGTCAGGCACCACGGTGGCGAGTGAAAACTGGTTGGCGCCCTCGTAGTAGATGACGAGGTCGGGCCGCAGCGGCGCCACCTCCTGGCGGACGACGGTTTCGATGTCGGTCGAGCCGATGCTCTCACGGCCGGCGTTCAGCACCTCGAAGCGCAGGTCGAGCCGCTTCGACGCCGCCCACAGGTTGAGCCAGTGGCCGACATACTCCGGATACGAGGACGGAAAGTGGTGCGCGCCGATCGTCGTCGAGGCGCCAACGAAGGCGATGCGCACCGTCTTCGGCGTGCGCACGAACGGCACCGGCGGGCCGCGGAAACCGTAGGCATTGGTGACCAGCCCGTTGGGCAGCGTTGCGTTGGGCATGAATCGGTAGCGCGGATGCGGATTGCCGTCAGGCGGGTCGTAGACGAACAGATGTCCGGGCGCCGCGCGCAGATAGGGGTGGCTGCAGGGATCGCCGACGAAGGCCGAGTTCCACGCCTTGAACATGTCGGCGCGGCGCGTGCCTTCGGTGTGGCCGCTGGCCTCGACCCGCCGCACCAGCTCGTACCATTCGGGCGGTGCCTTGCCGCGATTGGGTAGCGGCGCCGGATCGTCGAAATACCAGGCGCGCTGGACGCCGGCGGCCAGCGGGATCTCGTCGAGGCGCGTCGCGATGTCGGCCTCGTCGGCTACCTCCATCCAGCGGGCGATGCCCTCTGCCACGGCAGTGCAGAGCGCGACCGAGACCAGCACCAGCAGAGTGTTCTTCAGGAGATTACGCAATCGGGCCCATCCGCCACAGTTCGGCTCATTGATTGTCGGCCGGTTGTTAGCCGGTTCAGAACCGGAAGCGCAACTTCCGCAGGTCGCCCGCGTTGCTTGGCAAGATGCACACCCGATGCACCTTGGCATCGGATCTTTACTCGGAGCACCCCAGGAGACTCCCCAATGAATTCGATCATCTATCTCGTCGGTCTGGTCGTGATCGTGATGGCCATCCTGTCGTTCGTCGGCATGCGCTGAACACACTCGCAAAGCACAGAGGTCATCCCATGGCTACCATCGTCGAAGTCTCCGAAGGCGACGCCGCAGCGCGGCCCGCCCGCTTCTCCTACCTCGAATGGGGGCCGGTGATCGCCGGCGCGCTGGGGGCCGCGGCGATCTCGCTGGTGTTCTTCACCTTCGGCTCGGCGATCGGCCTCTCGATCGTCTCGCCCTATCCCTATGCCGGCCTCTCGGTCACCACCTTCCTGGTCCTGGCGGCGCTGTTCACCGCGCTTGTGCAGGTCGGCAGCTTCGCGGCCGGCGGCTATCTCGCCGGGCGCATGCGCACGCCGTGGCTGAGTGGCGTCGAGTCGGAGCGACAGTTTCGCGACGGCAGCCACGGTTTTGCGGTGTGGGCTGTCGGCATCCTGATCGGTGCCTGCATCGCCCTCTCGGGCGCCGGCGGCGCGCTCAAGACGGCCGTGCAGACCACCGCCACCCTGTCGGCCAGTGCGGTCGCCGGCGGCGCGGCAATGGGTCCGGC
>JAUXRT010000393.1 GCA_030681635.1 Reyranella sp. | reverse complement strand
TCCGGACCGCGCGCGTCCCGCGCGCTCATGATTCCTAGGCTGCCTTCGGCCATTTCATGCCGACCTGCGGCAGGACTTTCTCGATGAGCTGCCGCGTCTGGGCGAGCACACTCGCCCCATCGCCGACGGGCCGCAGGATGAATTTCTGAACGCCGACGTCGACGTACTCGGCGATCCGGTCGAGGATCGCCGTCTCGTCGCCGATGGCGAAATAGCGCGCCGGATCGCGGTTGGTGCGCTTGGCGTAGGCCGCCATGGCGCCCGAGACGATGCTGTCGGAGGCCGAGCCGAAAAAGAACGGAAAGGCCGCGCCATAGTGGTCTTCATCGATCGAGCGGCCAGCCTCGGCGGCGGCCCGTTTTATGGCGGCGACGACCCGGCCCGCCTCGACCGGCCCCTCGGCGCCACCCTGCCAGCCCGTGCCGTAGCGCGCCGTTCGCCGGACGGCGGCATCCGACGAACCGCCGATCCACATCGGCAGGTCGGGCTGCACCGGGCGCGGCGAGATCGAAGCGCCTGCGAGGCGATAATACTTGCCGGCAAAGTCGACGCTCTCCTCGCGCCACAGGCGGGCGATGATTTCCAGGCTTTCGTCGGTACGGCGGCCGCGCGTCTTGGTATCGATGTCGAGCGCCTGCCATTCCGGCCCGAGCGGGCTGCCGATGCCGAAGGCCGGCAGCAGCCGGCCCTCCGAGAGCACGTCGACCGTGGCGCACTGCTTGGCCAGCAACACCGGATCGCGCAGCGCCAGCGAGACCACGTTCATGCCGAAGCGCATCCGGCGCGTGCGGCCGGCCAGCGCCGCCATCGTGGTCATGCATTCAAGGATCGGCTGGCGGCTCACCAGCCGGTCGGTCTGCCACAGCGAATCGACACCGCCCGCCTCGCAGAGATCGACCCAGCGCCAATAGTCGCCCGCCCCGGCAAACGGAAATTCCATCAAGCCGAGGCCGACGGCGACTTTCACGCGTGCGCCTTGGCGAGCGGCGCGATCGTGTCGAGGTGACGCAGGATCTCGTCGCGGCTCAAGTCGGGGATCGCGAGCAGCGCGCTCTGGATGCCGGCCTTCTCGTAGGACGCGAGCGCCGCGGCATCCGCCGGCGCGCCGAACACCGTGATCGTCAATGTCGCGGGGTCGCGCTTCACGGATTCCGCCATGCGCGCCAGCCGATCCCGCGCGGTGGCGGCTTCGAAGCCGGAACGCGGGCGCGGGAACCAGCCGTCGCAATAGTCGACGACGCGCTTCAGCGTGTAATCGGTCTCGCCGCCCAGCAGGATCGGCGGATGCGGACGCTGGGCCGGCTTGGGCCACGACCAGGCCGGATCGAAATTCACGAACTCGCCATGGAAGGAGGCTTCGTCCTTGGTCCACAGCTCCTTCATGGCCAGCACATGTTCGCGCATCTGCTTGAAACGCGTCTTGTAGCGCGCGCCATGGTTCTCCATCTCGTCTTCGTTCCAGCCGCCACCGATGCCGAAGATGAAGCGGCCGCCCGAGAGCTGGTCGAGCGAGGCGATGGCCTTGGCCGTGGCGATCGGCTCATGCTGAGGCACCAACAGGATGCCGGTGCCGACCTTGAGCTTCTTTGTCACCGCCGCCGCGAAGGCGAGGCCGACGAACGGATCGTGGGTGTGCGAATAGCGCTTGGGCAGTTCGCCACCAGTGGGGAAAGGCGTCTTGCGGCTGAGCGGAATGTGCGTGTGCTCGGGCACGAACAGCGAGTCGAAGCCGCGATCCTCGAGCGCACGGGCAAGCTCGGCGATGTCGATGCCGTAGTCGGTCGGGAAATAGAAAACACCTACGCGCATAAAAAACTCCTACTTCTTGGGGGCTTCGACGTGGCCGCCGAATCCCAGCCGCATCGCCGACAATACTTTTTCCGCAAACGTATGCTGCTGGCGCGAGCGGAAGCGCACGAACAGCGACGCTGCCAGCACGTCCGCCGGCACCGCCTCCTCGATCGCGGCCTCGATCGTCCAGCGGCCCTCGCCGCTGTCCTCGACATGGCCGGAGAAGCCTTCGAGGTGGGCGTCCTTGGCGAGCGCGCTGGCCGTGAGATCGAGCAGCCACGAGGTCACCACGCTGCCCCGCCGCCACACCTCGGCGATGTCGCCCAGGTTGAGATCGTAGCGCTCGTCGGCCGGCAATTTTTCGTCGGCGCGGTGACGCATGATGTCGAAGCCTTCGGCAAAGGCCTGCATCATCCCGTACTCGATGCCGTTATGGATCATTTTGACGAAATGCCCTGACCCCACCGGTCCCGCGTGGATGTAGCCACGTTCAGCGCGCGGATCGAGCTTCTCGCGGCCCTCCGTGCGCTCGATGTCGCCGAGCCCGGGCGCCAGGGCGGAAAAGATCGGATCGAGACGGGTCACGGTCTCGGCATCGCCGCCGATCATCAGGCAATAACCGCGCGCCAGGCCCCAGACGCCGCCCGACGTGCCGATGTCGAGGTATTTGATTCCCTTGGGCGCAAGCTCGCGGGCGCGGCGCACATCGTCCTTAAAATTGGTGTTGCCGCCGTCGATGATGACGTCGCCGCTTTTCATCAATCCGCCGAGCTGGGCAATGGTGTCCTCGGTGATCTTGCCGGCCGGCAACATCACCCACACCGTGCGCGGTCCCGTGCCCAGCGCCTCGACCAGTGCCGGCACTGAGCCCGCGACGGTGACGCCCGCGCCCGCCAGCGCCGTACCGGCCGCTGCATTGGCGTCGTAGATCACGCAGGAATGACCCGCCCGAGTCAGCCGTCGCACGATATTGCCGCCCATTCGCCCGAGGCCGATGACGCCGATCTGCATGTGCTGTGTGTTCCCCTCTGTGCGTCTAGGTTGGCGGCGCGGCTCCGGTGCGTCAACCTGCGGACCCCAATGAGGAGAGAGATCATGCCGCTGCTGACGGATCGTGTCGCCTTGGTGACGGGCGGCTCGCGCGGGATCGGTCGCGCGGTAGCGCTTGCC
>JAUXRT010000387.1 GCA_030681635.1 Reyranella sp. | reverse complement strand
AGGGAACGAGCGACATTTCCTTCTGGACCATGGGGTCCTCGAAGCGGCGCCCGATCATGCGCTTGACCGAATAAAGGGTCTTCAGCGGATTGGTCACGGCCTGGCGTTTGGCGGCCTGGCCGACGAGACGCTCGCCGCTGTCGGTGAACGCGACCATCGACGGGGTCGTCCGCGCGCCCTCCGAATTCTCGATAACCTTCGTGTCGCCGCCTTCCATGACCGCGACGCAGGAATTGGTTGTACCGAGGTCGATTCCGATGACTTTCGCCATGTTGCTACTCTCTCGCTAGGCGGATCGGCTCGGCCCCAAAGGCGCCAAATCGACCCCCCAAATGTGATTACCTGCCGGAAAAACCGGGTCAGGACAGGGGCTATATAGGTCCTGCAGGGCCACCTGCAATGGTGCGATCCGATATGGACGCCGAAATTTGCTCCAAAATGAGCGCCGCCGGCAGGCGCGCCGCGACCTAGTTTTCGTTGCTGGGAGGGCGAATCGTCGGCCCGCCCGCGGGGCCGCCCTTGGCGACCGCGACCATGGCCGCACGCAGCAGGCGTCCGGCGATCAGGTAGCCCGGGATCATCTCCTGGACGACCGTGCCGGCCGGCACCGAGGGATCCTCGACCTCCATCATGGCCTGGTGGAACTCGGGGTTGAACGGCTGGCCGAGCGACTCGACGCGCTTGACGCCATGGCGCTCCAGCACCGACTGCAGTTCACGATCGGTGGCCTGGATGCCGACGATCACGTTGCGCAGCGCAGGATCGACCGACTCGAGATCGGCCGGCAGCGCCGACAGGGCGCGGCCGAGATTGTCGGCCACCGACAGCACGTCGCGGGCGAAGCGCTCGATGCCGAACTTGCGCTCCTTCTCGACATCCTGCTGGCGCGGCGGCGCACGTTCTGGGCCTCGGCGAGGGCGCGCAGCTGCTTGTCCTGCAGGTCGGCCTTCTCGGCCTGGAGCTGCTCGACGAGCTGCTGCAGCTCGCTCACGCTCTCGGGCTTGGGTGGAATATCGAGGCTGGAATCGGACGGCTCGACCGGCATCTCCGCCGGGGCGCCGCCCGCGGTAGGATCGCTGGCCATAGGTGTCCCTCGTCGTCTTCAGGTGGTGTCTTCAGGCGGCCTTCAATTAGGGATGACCACCCGTCGGGTCAACCACCTGCGTCAGACCGCCTGCTCGTTACACGGCCTGAAGCGGCGCGTGCAATTTGGTGCCGTGCACGATAATGCCGCCGCGATCACCCACGGTTACGGTGCCGTAGCGCTGGGCGAAGACGTCGGGCAACGGCCGGGCGTCGGCCGCCGCCAGCCACAGGCGCAGCAGATGGCGGCGCCGCTCCGGCTCCGGCCAATCAACGAAGCCGGTGCGATCGTGCAGCATGGTGTGGTTGTGCACGAGCTGGACGTCGCCCGGCTTGAATTCCATGAACATGTGAAGCCTGGGGTCGCCGGCCAGCGAATCGAACATGTTGAGGGCCTCGACCTGGGCCGCCGACAGCCGCGGCGCATCGGCGAAGCGCTGGGCCGAGTCGACGTACTGGCGCTGGTAGATCGCGCTCAGGAAGCCCTTGTGCCAATTGAACACGGGGATCTCGAAATAGGGCTTCTTGCCTTCCGGCACCTCGCCGCGCCGGTCGGTGGCGAGCGGCTGGAACAGCAGCTGCAGAAGGTCGGGCCTCAGTCGCCGCATCTCGTTGAAGATCGTGGTCGAACTGACCAGCGCCGACAGGCCGCCCGACTGTGCCGTCTTGAGGCAGAGCAGGCCGACGATATCGCAGGAATCCGTATGGTAGGTCTGGCGCTCGTTGGTCTGGTAGATGCGGACGTTGGGATCGGCCACATCGAGGCCGAGATCCTGCACATGGCCCAGCACATGGCCCTTGCCGTTCTGCGAGCGCGCGCTGCCGAGATGGGTCCCCAGGCCAAAGTACGCAGTCGCTGCTTCGCGCATCGACCAGCGCTCGACGGGCAGACCGCGCAGCAGCAGAAAGCCGCGGCCGTTCAGGACCTCGTCGCGTACGCGCGCCTTGAGCTTGGGGCCGAGCGTGGGCAGCGGAAAGTCGCGCACCGTCACCGCCGCGATGTCGGCATCGCGTGCCACCAGCGCCTTGGCAGCCTGCTCGACCTCGGCGATCTCCGCTGCCGACAGCGGCATCAGCCAGTCGTCGCGCCGGGTCATCTCGGGGCCATACCAGGCGGCGGCGCCGGTCTGTTCCGGCGGCAGGTCGACCGGCTTGGGGCTTACGTTTCCCATGGAAACCTCGGGGCGAAGAGATCGTCGCTGGTCGACAGGCGGAAGCTTTCGGTGGCGTTGACCAGCGCCGCCCGGATGCCGGTTTCCAGCGCGCTGTGGCCGGCATCCGGCACGACGACATAGCGCGCTTCGGGCCAGGCGCGCGCCAGGGCATCGGCCGTGACGGGCGGACAGACGATGTCGTAGCGGCCCTGGACGATGGTGCTCGGCAGCTGGCGGATGCGATCGAGATCCGCCCACGGCCAGCCCTCGGGCACGAACGTGCCGTTGGCGAAGTAATGTGCCTCGATGCGGGAGAGTGCCAGGGCAAAGCCGCCATGGTCCGACTCGAACGGCGCGCGCGCCGTCGGGTAGAGCGTCGAGCAGGCCGCCTCATAGCGGCTCCAGGCGCGCGCCGCCGGCCTATGGCTGTCGGGATTGCGGTCGATGAGGCGGCGATAGTAGTTGCCCAGCAGGTCGATGCGCTCGTGTTCCGGCAGGTGTTCCACGAAGTCGCGCCACGCCTCGGGAAAAATCGTCCGCATGCCGTGGAGGAACCAGTCGATCTCCGAGCGCGCGCCGAGGAAGATTCCGCGCAGGATGAAGCCCGTCACGCGGTCGGGGTGCTTGATCCCGTAGGCAAGCGCCAGCGTGCTGCCCCACGAACCGCCAAACAGCAGCCAGCGGGCGATGCCGAGATGGTCGCGCAGCTTCTCCATGTCGGCCACGAGATGGTCGGTGGTGTTGTCCTGCAGTTCCCCCAGCGGAATCGAGCGGCCGCAGCCGCGCTGGTCGAGGACCACGATGCGGTAGAATTGCGGATCGAAGAAGCGCCGGTGGACCGGCGCCGATCCGGCGCCCGGGCCGCCGTGCAGGAAAAGCACAGGCAGACCTTCAGGGTTGCCGCTCTGTTCCCAATAGACAGTGTGCCGTCCATCGACCGCCAGCATGCCGCTGGCATAGGGCGAAATTTCCGGGAAGAGGTCGGAACGGAGGGGTGTCTCTGAGCGTGGCATGTTTGTGTCCGCGATCA
>JAUXRT010000385.1 GCA_030681635.1 Reyranella sp. | reverse complement strand
TCCGGACGGTCAAGCGAGACGGCGGGCGGCGCTAGCGCTTGCCGGCGACGACGCGGAGCTTCGGCGCCCCGGAAATGACCCCGAGCTGGCGGCCGATCCCGGTCATGACCTCGACCATGTGCTGGAGCTGTTCCGGCGTATGGGCGGCGCACACCGAGCAGCGCAGCAACGAGACGCCGTTGGGCGTGGCCGGCGGCACGGCGACGTTCACGTAGATGCCGGCGTCGAGCATGGCGCGCCAGAAACCGATGGCGAGCATGCGGTCGGGCAGATGGACGCCCACCACCGGGCCATGCTCGGGCCCGAGCTTGAAGCCCTGGGCGGCGAGCCCGTCATAGAGCGTGGCGACATTGTCCCACAGCTGCTTGCGCAGTTCCGGCCGCGCCTGGACGACGCGCAGCGCCTGGCGGACCGAGGCCACGATCGACGGCGGCAGCGAGGCCGTGAACATGTAGGAGCGCACGGTGACGCGCAGGATGTCGAAGTCGGGGTCGTTCGAGACGCAGTACCCGCCGATCGCGCCCAGGGTCTTGGAGAAGGTGCCGACGATGAAGTGGCAATCGTCGAGGACGCCGGTCGACTCGCAGAGGCCGCGGCCGGTCTCGCCGAGCGCGCCCAGCGAATGGGCCTCGTCGACCAGCACATAGGCGCCGTACTTCTTGCAGACGTCGACGAACTCCCGGAGCGGCGCGCTGTCGCCCAGCATCGAGTAGATGCCTTCCAGGATCACCAGCCGGTTGCCCGGCTTGTCGCCCAGGCGCCGGAGCCGGGATTCCAGGCTCGACGGATCGTTGTGCTTGAAGCGCACGACCTCGGCCTGGGTCATCTTGCAGGCATCGTAGATCGAGGCATGGCTGTCGGCGTCGATCAGCAGATGATCGCCCTGGCCGACCAGGGTGGAAATCACGCCGAGATTGGCCTGATAGCCGGTCGTGAAGACCATGCAGTGTTTCTTGCCGTAGAAAGCTGCGATCTCCTCCTCGAGGAGGACGTGCTCGCTATAACTGCCGTTGGCGATGCGCGATCCGGTCGTGCCGGTGCCTTCGGCACGGATCGCCTCGATGCCGGCTTCCATGCAGGAGGGATCGAACGTCAGGCCGAAGTAATTGTTGGTACCGACCAGCAGGGTCTTGCGGCCGTTGATGATCGCCTCGGTCGGCGACAGCACCCGCTCCATGCGGATCTGGAAGGGATCGGCCCCGGTGGTCCGGACGTCGCGGTACGCCTCGAGCAGGCCCGCGTGACGATCGAACAAGCCCATGATGTTTAGCGCTTACTGTTTAGCGCTTGGCGCGCAGATCCAGGATCGTGTCGGCGAGCTGGTCGACGGTATGAATCTCGGCCACGACGTTCATCGGGATCGACACGTCGAAGCTGTCCTCGAGTTCCATGACCATGTCCATGATCGCCAGCGAATCGATGGTCAGATCCTTGGCAATGACCGTGGCCCCGACGATCGGACGTTCACCGGCCTGGTAAGGCGAGAGGTGACGGCAAATTTCCCGGATCACGTCGAGACGCGATGCGAGGCGCGGCAGCTCAAGGGTGTTGGCGATGTCGTCGTTTTCGACGATCAATTGATGGGCAGTGCGCAAGAGCTGCTCTCCGGTCCCGGGGTCAGGCATGACATCTTGTGACAGAAACCGTGATTCCTTGTGAAATAACAATTTGTTACGCAGTGTTTCACACGTGCCTATAGCCATTTGTTCTGCCGGTACCACAAGATCGTGTCGCGGAACCCTGCCTTCAGGTCATAACGGGACCGGAAATCGATCGTTGCCGCCAGGCGACGGTCGTGGACTGCCCAGTCGGTGTGGAACAGTTCCCGCACCTTGGCGCGGGTCAGAATCTGGGCCGCCCCGCCCAGGGCATGCCGCAGGCCGTTGGCCCAGCCCACGACTTCCATGGCCATTCGGGGAATAGGCACCGACCGAACGGGGCGTCCAAGTGCCTCCCCCGCAGCCGCTGCCATGTCGCCATAGCCGTAGGCCCCCTCCCGGCCGTCATCGATCTCATAGACAGAGGCGGGCGGCGGCGCCTCGACGACTCGGGCGAGCGCCTCGGCCAGATCCTCGACATGGATCAGGGACAGCCGGGCGCCCTCGCCCCTCGGCCGCGGGGCAAGCCCCCGGGCCGCCGCCTTGAAATAGGCCAGGGTCTCCCGATCACCCGGCCCGTAGACCGCGGGCGCCCGGATGGCGAGCCAGGGACCAGTCCGTTCCGCCACCACCTGCTCGGCCGCCCGCTTGCTCGCGGCATAGGCCGAGAGTTGGGGCTCGCGGGCCGCCAGCGACGACAGCAGGATGAAGCGCGCCCCAGGCGCGAGCGCCGACAGGCGGGCCGTTCCGTCGCGGTTGACCGTCATGAAGTCGGCCGGCGCCCGCGCCTTGATGAGGCCGGCGGCGTGGATCACCGTATCGGCACCCTCGACCAGACGCCGAAGGGCTGCTTCGTCGGCCAGGTCGCCCAGGACGATCTCGGCCTCGACGCCGGCCAGTGAGGGCACCGGCGACCAGCGCCGGATCAGCAGCCGGATCCTGCAGCCACGCCGGGCAAGAGCCGCGACGAGATGCGGCCCGACGAACCCTGTGGCGCCGGTGACCGCGACCAGCCTGCCCATGGCGATCGCCTCAGGCCGCGGCGGGCTTATAGGTGTAGAGCCCGGCGAGATAGTTGGCCTTGGTCCGTGCCCGGCTGAGCTTGCCGGACGTCGTCGTCGGCAGTCCCGAGGTCGGCGGCACCAGGGCCACGTCGCAATCGACGGCGATCGCCTCACGCACCGCGCCCGCGACGTCACGCGCGAGGGCCACGCGCGCCTCCTCGCCCGACACGCGCGCCAGCACCGCCACGACCACGCGCTCGCCCTCGCCGGTGTCGATGGAGAAGGCCGCCGCATCACCGTTCTTCACGATGCGCTTGGCTTCGATCGCCCACTCGATGTCCTGCGGCCAGACATTGCGGCCGTTGATGATGATGAGGTCCTTGGCTCGGCCGGTGACGACGATCTCGCCGTTCAGCCAGTAGCCGAGGTCGCCGGTATCAAGCCAGCCGTCGTCGGACAGCACTTCGCGGGTGGCTTCGGGCTCGCCGAAATAGCCCGGCATGACACTGGGACCCTGGATGAAGATGCGCCCGACTTCGCGGTCGGCCAGGAGCTTGCCGTCGGGGTCGCGCACTTCGAGAAGGTGGCCGGGCAGGACCCGGCCGCAGAGCACGAAGCTGCGGGCCCGCTGCCCGTCCCGGGGATCGGCGGCCGGAACGGCGCGTTGCTGGTCGGCCAGGGCGATGCGGTCGACGATATCGGTGCGCACACCCTCGCCCTGGGGGCTGAAGGTGATGGCGAGGCAAACCTCGGCCATGCCGTAGCTTGGAATGAAGGCCTTGCGATCGAAGCCCGACGGTTCGAAGGCATCGGCGAAACGGTGGAGTACCTCGGGGCGGATCATGTCGCCGCCGATCCCGGCACGCCGCCAGCACGAGAGGTCGAGGTCGGCGGGCACCTGCATCGCGCCGCGGCGCATCGACAGGTCGTAGCCGAAGCTCGGGCTGTAGGAGATGCTGCCGCGATTGCGCGAGATGATGTTCAGCCACTGCATCGGCCGGCGCGCGAAATCGCGCGGCGTCAGATAGTCGATCGCGAGCTGGCAGGAGAGCGGCCCCATCAGGAAGCCGATCAGGCCCATGTCGTGATAGAGCGGCAGCCAGCTCACGGCACGGTCGCCCGGCACCACGTCGAGGCCGGCCGGCCCGGTCATGCCCGCGAGGTTGGCCATCAGCGCCCGTTGCGAGATCTGCACGCCGTGCGGATGGCGCGTGCTGCCCGAGGAGAACTGGATGTAGCTGAGGTCGGCGGGGCCGAGCGGCCGGAGGTCGACCGCCTTCTCCGGCAGCGCATCGAGGGCGCCCTTGCCGCCGTGCAGGCGCACCGCCGGGAATTCCCTGGCGGCGTCGGCGAGGAAGCCCGCGAGATCGTCGATGCCGACGGCGGCGACCGCGCCCGAGGCAAACAGCTGGCGGCGGAGCTGGTCGAGATAGGCGTCCTTGCCGCCGATGCCGACCGGGATCGACACCGGGACCGGTACCAGCCCGGCATACTGGGCGCCAAAGAACGAATCGAAGAAGCCGGGCCAGGTATCGGCGGTGATCAAAATCCGCTCGCCCGCTGCAAATCCCGCCCCGATCAGCTTGCGGGCGGTGACATGGGCGCGTTCCCTGACCTCGCGCCAGGGGATCGCCGACAGCAGGTCCCCCTTGGCATTGTAGAAGGAGACGCCGGTCTGGCCCTGGGCCGCATAGTCCAGCATCTCCGGCACCGAGGCGAAATCGGCCCGGCGCTGGGCAAGCTGGCTATTGCGTGAAGGAAGCGGATCCATTGGAACGGCGGGTCTCCTAGCAGAGGGGTCGGAGGCCCTCAAGACGCGCCCTTGCGCCCTTGTTGCGCCCCTGTTGCGCCCTTGGGCCGACGTTGACACACCCTGACCTCGGTAAGATAGTGCCCGACCCCCGCCAAAAGCGGGGGAATTTTACTTCTGAAGGAGGGTCTAGCTGTGATTACGGCTGTTATGCCGACGTACGGTCGCAAGGACGTCGTGTTCGAACGCGGAGAGGGTTCCTATCTCTACGCGGCGGACGGCCGACGTTATGTCGACTTTACCTCCGGCATCGCCGTCAACGCGCTGGGCCACTGCCATCCCTATCTGGTCAAGGCTCTGATCGAGCAGGGCCAGAAGCTGTGGCACACCTCGAACCTGTTCCGCATCGGCAACGGCGAGAAGCTGGCCAAGCGGCTGGTCGAGAACTCGTTCGCCGACACCATGTTCTTCTGCAACTCGGGCGCCGAGGCGATCGAGGGCGGCATCAAGCTGATCCGCAAGTATCAGTTCATGAACGGCAAGCCCAAGCGCTACAAGATCGTCTGCTTCCAGGCGGCGTTCCACGGCCGCCTGCTGAACGCGCTCGCCGCCACCGGCAACGAGAAATACCTTGAAGGCTTCGGCCCGCCGGCACCCGGCTATCTGCACGCGCCGCTCAACAACACCAACGTCGTGCGCGACATGGTGGACGACGAGACCGCCGGCATCCTGGTCGAGCCGATCCAGGGCGAGGGCGGGATCCGCGGGACCACGACGCAGTTCCTGAAGGACCTGCGCGCGATCTGCGACGAGTACGGCCTGCTGCTGTTCTACGACGAGATCCACACCGGTTTCGGCCGGACCGGCAAGATGTGGGGCTACGACTGGTCGGGCGTGAAGCCCGACGTGGCGGCGATCGCCAAGGGCATGGGCGGCGGCTTCCCGATCGGCGCCTTCATGGCGACCGAGAAGGCGGCGGTCGGCATGGTCCCGGGCACCCACGGCTCGACCTATGGCGGCAATCCGCTGGCCACCGGTGTGGCCAACGCCGTGCTCGATGTCCTCCTGGCGCCGGGCTTCATCGACGGCGTGCGCGAGCGCGGCGAATACCTCAAGGGCGAGCTCGAGAAGCTGTGCAAGAAGCACCCCAAGGTCTTCGTCGAGCAGCGTGGCATGGGCTTCCTCCAGGGCCTGCAATGCAACCCCGCGGTGCCGGCCGGCGACATGGTGAACAAGCTGCAGTCGCTGGGCCTCCTGGTCCCGCCGGCGGGCGAGAACGTCGTCCGAATCTTCCCCGCGCTGGTCGCCGACAAGGCGATCCTCGACGAGGGCGTGGCCATCCTCGAGCAGGCCGCGCAATCGTTCGAAGCCGCGGCCAAGTGACGACCCATGTCGACACCCAAACATTTCCTCGACCTGGATCAGGTCGACCCTAAGACGCTTCGCCAGATCCTCGACCAGGGCAAGGCGATGAAAAAGTCGCGCTCCAACGGGGGGCACGACAAGCCGCTGGCCGGCAAGACGCTGGCGATGATCTTCGAGAAGCCCTCCACACGCACGAGGGTATCGTTTGAAGTGGGCATGCGCGAACTGGGCGGCGACACGATCATGCTCGGCCGCACCGACACACAGTTGGGACGCGGCGAGACCATCGCCGACACCGCCCGCGTGCTCAGCCGCTACGTCGACATCATCATGATGCGCACCACCGTCGAGGAAAAACTCCTCGAGATGGCGAAGTATGCCACCGTGCCGGTGATCAACGGCCTCACCGACAAGACGCACCCCTGCCAGCTCATGGCCGACGTCATGACCTACGAGGAGCATCGCGGCTCCATCAAGGGCAAGTCGGTCGCCTGGTCGGGCGACGGCAACAACATGGCGACGAGCTGGATCCATGCCGCCGTGCAGTTCGACTTCGAGCTGCGCATCGCCTGCCCGCCCGAGCTGACGCCACCGGCCGACGTCTTGCAGTGGGCCGAGAAGTCCAAGGGCCAGATCCGTATCGGCCACGATCC
>JAUXRT010000384.1 GCA_030681635.1 Reyranella sp. | reverse complement strand
CGCTCCTTGGCGTAGGTCACGGCCCGGTCGATGAACCAGCGGCCGTCGCCGATGCACTCCGAGGCGATCAGCACGCGCTCGGCGTTCATGCCGCTCAGGATGTAGCGGAAGCCCTGCCCTTCCTCACCGATCAGGTTCTCGGCCGGCACTTCCATATTGTCGAAGAACACTTCGGTGCTGTTGTGGTTCATCATCGTGCGGATCGGCCGGATGGTGAGACCCTTGTTCAGTGTTGCCCGCATGTCGACGAGGAAGACCGAAAGTCCTTCCGTGCGCTTGGCGGACTGCTCGCGCGGCGTCGTGCGCGCCAGCAACAACATCAGGTCGGAATGCTCGGCGCGGCTGGTCCACACCTTCTGGCCGTTCACGACGTAGGTGCTGTTGTTCTTCTTCACCGCCGTGGTGCGAAGGCTGAGCGTATCGTTGCCGCTGCTGGGCTCGGTGACGCCGAAAGCTTGTAGCCGCAATTCGCCGGTGGCGATCTTGGGCAGGTAGCGCTCCTTCTGCTCCTTGCTGCCGTGCCGCAGCACGGTGCCCATGATGTACATCTGGGCATGACACGCCGCGGCGTTGCAGCCGGCGTGGTGGATCTCCTCGAGGACCGCGCTTGCGGCCGAGATGCCCAGCCCTGAGCCGCCGTATTCCTCGGGAATGAGGATCCCGAGCCAGCCCGCCTCGGTGAGCGCTTTCACGAACGCCGTGGGGTAGCCGCGCTCACGATCGAGATCACGCCAGTAGGCGCCGTCGAATTTCTGGCAGAGCTGACGGACCGCAGCGCGGATTTCAGGATGGGTCGGGGCGTAGGGATTTTCCATGGCGGCGCAAACTAGTCCGCCGCCTGCCCCCACGCAATGCGACCGAGTTCATCGATCAGTGCGCCGTGAATCTCAGGCCCGAAACCATCGACCGTCGCCTCGCGGCGCGCCGTGACGCCATCGACCGCGCCGGCCCTGTCGACGATTGCTTGAGTTACGGAAAGGTCGCGTTCCGCCGTCAGGAACCTGGCGATCGCCGGCCGCCAATCCGCCCGCAGCACGGCAAGCGCCGCCATCAACCCGTAGGCGCCCCAGTTCGAAACGCCGGCGACCACGAGATGATCGCAGGAGGTGGCGCAGGCGATATCGGCGCCATTCGGTACCGTCCGTGCGATCAGCCCCGCCGGCAGCTTGCCCATGCCGATCTCATTGCCGCCGTCGCCGACCGCGAGTTTCGTCCACGGGCCGCCGAGGAACAGATCGTCGAGCGGCGCCGTCCAGGGCGAGACATCGACGCCTCGCATGTTGCGCGGCGGACCTCCGGTGCTGCGGCCGCAGCGTTCGATCGCGAGCGCATGGCTGAGGCCGGCCTGCCGCCACGTCTCGGTCAATCGATCGAGCCCGGCCCGGTCGTCGACCCCCACTTCATCGACAGCGACGCCGCCACCCGCCGCCACGACGGCCACGCGCACGGCGGCGGCGCAGGGCGTGTCGACCGCGATCCGCGCCGGCACGCCGCACGCCGCGAGTGCTGCGGCAAGCAGCGCGGTGCCCACCGGACCATCGGTCTCAGGCGCGGCAACATCGCCCCGCGGCACGAAGAAGCCGGTGATGAGGCCAACGCGGGTCGCCTCGGCAAGGGAGTGCGCCGCCGCCGACAGGCCGCCGCTGTTCGCTTCCACCAATTCCCCGGTCTTGCGGCCGACATCGCGACACACCAGCGCTTCGATGGCGGCAATCCGCCGATAAGTCTCACTTGTCCTTGGCGACATACACTCCCGTCCAGTCCACCGGCGAATCGTCGATCAAGCCGTCGATCCGTGCCCGCATCATTTCGTAATAGCCCTGTAGCCAGCCTGCCTGTTCGGCCGCCTGCTGGCAGCTATCGATCATCTCCAGGGCTTCGGCGAAGCTACCGGCGCGATATTGCGCCAACAGCGCCGCCTGTCGATCCAGCAATGTCTGGAAAGCAGGCGACGCCGCCATCGCCGCGTCACCCAGCAGCGCATAGACCTGTTCCGGCTCGGTCTTGCCCTTCACCATCACCAGGTCGAGTTCGATCGTCGCGAAATCCGGGACCTGCGCACGTGTGCTGCTCCCGATGATGACCCCAACGCCATAGGTCTTGCATTGGCCTTCGAGGCGGGAGGCGAGATTCACCGCGTCACCGAGGCAGGAATAGGTGAAACGCTGGGACGATCCGAAGTTGCCGACCGAGGCGCGGCCGGTGTTGAGGCCGACGCCGATGTTCACGGGGATATGCCGGCGGCCCTCCGCTTCGGCCTCGGCCTTCCACTCGATGTTGAGGGCGCGCAGCCTGGCCTGCATGGCAAGCGCCGTCTCACAGGCGCGGGCGGCATGCCCGTCCACCTCGATCGGTGCATTCCAGAACGCCATGATGGCGTCGCCCATGTATTTGTCGATGGTGCCGCGATGATCGAGGATCAGGTCGGTCATCGGCGTCAGGAAACGGTTCATGAACCGCGTCAGCCCCTGCGGATCGAACTGCTCGGAAATCGTGGTGAAGCCGCGCACGTCCGTGAACATCACCGTGATCTCGCGCAGCTCGCCGCCAAGCTGCAGCAACTCGGGATTGCGTGCCAGTCGCTCGACGACGTCGGGCGACAGGTAAAGGCCGAACGCGCCACGAATTTCACGCCGATCGCGCTCCGCCCGCATGAAGGCCAGGACCGAGCCGCTGACATAGATCGCGGCCAACGTGGCCGGCGGATAGATCGGATCGAACAGCAGTTGATACTGCGAATAGGCGATCCACGGCACCAGGACACCGACGCCGATGAGCACGACAGCGACCCCTGCCATCTTGGCCGCAGAAAGCCGGGGCAGCAGCCAGACGAAGAGCAGCCCGATCGCCGCCAGATAGAGAAATTCGGCGCCGGTGGCATAGTCCGGCCGCGCCAGAAACTTCTGCTCGATCATCTGCTCGGCGAGCTGGGCGTGGACTTCCACGCCAGGCACCGTGTCCTGGACCGGTGTGTTGCGCAGGTCCTTGAGACCGATCGCACTGGTGCCGACGAAGACGATCCGCCCCTCAAGCTCGGCTGGCGGGACCTTGTCCCTGAGGACGGCGAGCGCCGAGATGAAACGTCCTGGGACATGGCCGGTGTCGAAGAGTGTCACCTGTCCGCGGCCGTCGGTCGGCACAGCCACGTCGCCGGTCTTGATCGAGACCATGCCGGTGCTTTCGCCGAACGACAGTTCGCTGCTCGCGCCGGATGACTTGATGAAATAGGTGCCTGCCTCCTGGGCCACGCGCACCGCCTCGATCGAAAGTGCGGGAAACAGCCCCTCCTGCCCCGCGAGACGGAACATCATCGGCACACGGCGGATCACCACGCTCTCGTAGTCGGTGTTGACGCTGCCGTTGCCCTTGGCGGCCGCCACCAGCAGCGGAAGCGTCTCTACCGTACGGGCCTGCTGCGGCAGGAACTGGCTCGGATCGTCGCCGGCGAAGGCAACACCGAAGAAGCGCCGCGGCGGATCCGTTCCGCCATTCAGGTCGAAGCCGAAGCCCGTCACGACCCTCGAGCTGGCAATCGCTCCGGCAAAGACCTTGTCGCTATCCTGGACCGCCGCCGAGATTTTGCGGACGGTTTCCGGATCGGTGAAGGCGCCGAGTTCGCGAACCATGCCACTCAGCGACGAGCGATCCGACTCGGCGAATATCGCGTCGAAAGCGATGGCTGCCACGCCCTTTTCCGTGAGCTTGTCGACCAGCTCGGCCAGGACGGTGCGCGGCCACGGCCATTGCCCGTAGGCCGAAAGCGATGCCTCGTCGATATCGATGATGCGCACCGGCGTTTCCGGCGAATACTGGCGCGGCTCGATGCGCTGAAAGCCGTCGAAGGCGAAGTCGCGCAGGCGGGAGAGCGCCGTGGGATCGGCCGCCCGCAGGAAAAGCGCATTCAGAAGCACCAGGAAGGCAATCGCCAGCGGTGCGCGCTGCGCAGTGTTGCGACCGAACAACCAACCCATGCGCATCGCGGTGCAGTCCCTCTTGCAATCATCACTTTACGGAAGGACACCCGCCAAGCCAAATGGCGCACCTTGTCCGCCCCGAGCAAACACACCGCCCTGCACGGCATTTACCTGAAGTTGGCCTCGCTGGTGCTGTTCTGCACCATGGACGCGATGGTGAAGGCGCTTGGCGACACCTACGGCTCGTTCCAGCTCATGCTGTTCCGGAGCGCCATCGCCCTGATCCCGGTGGCGGTGCTGATCTGGCGGGCGGGCGGTCTCCGGATCGTGCGGGCCAACCGACCGTGGCTGCAGGCGGTCCGTGTTGTGGTCGGGTTCGGCAGCACGCTGGGCTTCTTCTATGTCTTCCCGCGCATGCCGTTGGTCGATGCCTACGCGATCTCCTTCGCCGCCCCCCTCTTTATGGTGGCGCTCTCCGTGCCGTTGCTGCGCGAGCCCGTGGGCTGGCGGCGCTGGAGCGCGGTCGCCGTCGGCTTTGCAGGCGTGCTGATCATGCTCGATCCCTGGGGCATGGAGATCCACCCGATCTCCCTGATCCTGCTGGCGGCCACCTTCTGCTACGCCCTGTCGACGATCCTGGTCCGGCTGCTGAGCCGCCACGATCACGACGTCGTCACCCTGTTCTGGTTCGCCCTGGCATGCAGTGCCGTGTCGCTGGTCGGCGCCATTCCGGAATGGATATGGCCCGCGCCCATGGACTGGCTCTGGCTGATCGTGCTCGGCCTTCTGGGCGGCGTGGCCCAGATCCTCATCACCCGGGCCTGGCGGCTTGCCCCGGCGGCGGTGCTGGCGCCTTTCGATTACAGCTCGATCGTCCTCGCCATGCTGTTCGGCTACCTCTGGTTCCAGGAGGAGCCCTCCTGGACGGTCTGGTACGGCCTGCCGCTGGTCATCGGTTCGGGCCTCTATATCCTGCACCGGGAGCGCATTCGGGCCCGCGAAAGGGTCCCGGCACCCGCTTCATGAGGGGTTTTCCGCACCGGGTTTGAGGACATTAGACGCATTGACGAACCGGCCTTCCAACCACATCTTGTAGGCATGACCGACACCACCTTCTCCGTGACCCAGAGCGCCGCCAAGCGGATCGCCTTTCTGGCCTCCAAGGAAGCCAAGCCCGTGATGATGCGCGTGGCCGTGCTGGGCGGCGGCTGTTCAGGCTTCCAGTACAACTTCTCCTTCGAGGACGCCCGCAGCGACGACGACCTCGTGATCGAGCGCGACGGCGCCGCCGTGCTGGTCGACAGCACCTCGCTGGAGCTGCTCAAGGGCAGCCAGCTCGACTATGTCGAGGAAATGGTCGGCGCCTCGTTCCAGGTGAACAACCCGAACGCCACCTCGTCCTGCGGCTGCGGCAACTCCTTCAGCGTGTGATCCCGCCGCGATGAGGATCGCGACTTGGAACGTCAATTCCGTCCGTAAGCGGACCGGGAACCTCGTCTCTTGGCTGGAGCGGACCAAGCCCGATGTCGTCGTCCTGCAGGAGATCAAGGCGCAGGAACCTACGTTCCCCAAGCTCGAGGTCGAGGCCGCCGGCTACAAGATGGCGATCGTGGGCCAGAAGGGTTTTAACGGCGTCGCCCTCCTCTCGCTGCACCCGTTCGATGTGACCGCGCGCGCCCTGCCCGGCCATGTCGACGACGAGCCTGCCCGCTATATCGAAGGCCGGGTGTCCACGCCGCGCGGTCCGCTCACTGTCGGCGGCATCTATCTGCCCAACGGCAATCCCATCGGCACCGAGAAGTTCGCCTACAAGCTGGCCTGGATGGAGCGCCTGCTCGGCCATGCCCGCGAACTTCTAGCCAAGGAGGAGATGTTCGTCCTGGGGGGTGACTACAACGTCTGCCCGACCGAAATCGACGTCTACGATCCGAAGGCCTTCGCCGGCGATGCGCTCTGCCAGCCCGAGTCGCGGGCAGCGCTGCGCAAGCTCCTCAATCTCGGCCTGACCGACGCCGTGCGCGCCTTCCATGCCGACAGCGAGTGCTACACCTTCTGGGATTATCAGGCCGGCGCCTGGCAGAAGGGCAACGGCCTCAGGATCGATCACCTGCTGCTCTCGCCGCAGGCCGCCGACCGTCTCACCGCCGTCGGCATCGACAAGGCCGAGCGCGGCAAGGCCGAGCCGTCCGACCACGTTCCGGTGTGGTGCGAGCTCGACGTCGCGGCCTGAGGGCTTATTCGGCGCCTGCGCCGATCACGCCGCCGTCGGCGATGATGCACTGGCCGCAGACGAAAGCCCCCGCCTTCGAAGCCAGGAACACCGCGACGCCGCCAATGTCGTCGGGCTGGCCGATGCGCTTCAGCGCCGCCTTGTTCTCCTGCGCAGCGCGGATCTGCGGATTGTCCCACAGCGCCTTGGCGAAGTCGGTCTGGATCAGGCCGGGGGCAATGGCGTTGACGCGGATGTTGTGCTTGCCCCACTCCATGGCCAGCGACTTCACCAGCGAGAGGTCGGCCGCCTTCGACATGTTGTAGGCGGCGATATGGGCCGAGCCCACCAGCGCGCCGATCGACGACACGACGATGAAGACGCCGTCCTTGCGCTCCGCCATCTCCGGCCCGACCATGTTCATCAGCCAGAGGTTGGACATCACATTGTTCATCATGATCTTCTGGAACACTTCCTCCTTCAGGCCGGTGAGCGGGCCGAAGTAAGGGTTCGAGGCCGCATTGCAGACCATGATGTCGATCCGGCCATAGGCCTTGCGCGCCTCGGCCACGAGATTCTCAAGCTGAGCCTTCTCGGAAATGCTGGCGGCGACTGCCGTCGCCTCGCCGCCCCGGGCCTTGATGCCTTTCACAACCTCTTCGCACGCCGGCAGCTTGCGGCTGGAGACGACGACCTTGGCGCCATGCGCGGCCATCTGCTCGCAGATCGAGCGGCCGATGCCGCGGCTACCGCCGGTCACCACGGCGACCTTGCCCTTGAGGTCGAACATCATCTGAGATCTCCTGGATTCATTTCTTGGTCGAGCTTAGCGGCGCGCGGACGAACAGCGCAATCAACTCGACATGCGGCGACCACAGGAACTGGTCGATCGGCATCAGTTTCTCCAGCCGGTATCCACCATCCTGAAGGACACGCGCGTCGCGTGCGAAACTGCCGGGATCGCACGAGCCGTAGACGATCCGCGACACCTTCGACTTGGCAAGCTCGGCGGTCTGCGCCACCGCGCCGGCGCGCGGCGGATCGAGCACGGCTGCGTTGAAGACATCGAGTTCCGCCGCCATCAATGGATTGCGAAACAGATCGCGATGCACGGCCGTCAATTTGCCGCTGCCGAGACGCCGGCCTGCGGCTTCTACGGCGGCGATCGATGGCTTGTCGCTTTCATAAAGCGTCGCGCGCCAGGGCCGGCCGGCCGTCAGGGTGCCCATGCCCGCAAACAAGTCGGCCACGCGCTTGGCCTCGCCGATCCACGATGCGACGGCGTCGCGCATCGCCTGCTCGGAGCGACGCGTCGCCTGCAGGAAGGCGCCCGGCGGCGGCTCCAGCGCGACGTCACCGAAGGTGAGGCGCGGCGAGCGGCGCGTGACCAGTGGTTCCGCCGTTGCGCGATCGCCCCAACTCAGGCGCGCCAGATCGGCACTCTCGGCGAAGGCAACGAGCTTCTGATTGGCTTCGAGCGACAGGGTGAAGCGCTTGTGCGGCCGCACCAGCACGTCGAGGCCGGCATCGGTGTCGTTCACGATCGCGTCGGCCGATCCGCCCTCAGGCAGGATAGAGGCCAGCGCCGCGCGCAACGGCGGCAACACGCCGGTGAGCCTGGGGGTGACGACGAAACACTCCTCGACATCGACCACTTGCTGGCTGGCGCGCTCGTGGAAACCCGCGAGTGCCTTGCGGCCCTGCCGGCGCACGACGAAGTCCGCCCGGCGACGCTCGCTCGGCAGGCCGGCGAGTGCGGCCTCGAACGCCGGCGCCACGACGCCACGCTGCTCCAGCGCCCGCGCAATCAGCTCGTTCTTCCAGCCGGCATAGACGTCCCGCGGCCAATGCTGCAGAGCACAGCCGCCGCACACGCCGAAGTGCTTGCAGGGCGGCGCTTCGCGATGGCGCGAGGGCGCCAGCACCTCGACCAGATCGGCCACGATGCCCTCGCCGCGCTTGTCACGC
>JAUXRT010000376.1 GCA_030681635.1 Reyranella sp. | reverse complement strand
TACCGCTCGGGCCCGCGCATCGTCACCGACGAGACCAAGGCCGAGATGAAGCGCGTGCTGGCCGACATCCAGTCGGGCCGCTTTGCGCGCGACTGGATGCTGGAGAACAAGGTCAACCAGGCGTCGTTCAAGGCCATGCGCTAGATGTTGGCGGAGCATCCGATCGAGGAGTTCGGCGCCAAGCTCCGCGACTTGATGGGGTGGATCAAGGAGAAGGCGTTGGTGGACAAGGCGCGCAACTAGTGGCGCGCCGGCGGGCGGCAGCGCTTGTAATCAAGCGCGGGAGCCCGCGCAGAGCCGAAAGAAGTGAGGCGCCGAAACCCGGCGCCTCTTTTCTTGTCTTTCTTCCACGGTGCGGGCTCCCGGGCCTCAGAAGGCCCTGGCGCCCGCCGGCGCGTGTGAACGCACCTAAATAATATACCCCCCACCCGCCGCATCGAGCATCGCGCCGGTGATGAACGAGGCTTCGTCCGACAACAGATACAGGATGGCGCCCGCCATCTCGTGAACCTCGCCGACGCGCCGCATCGGGATCGACGACTCGATGTTGGCGCGGAAGGCGGCGTCCTTCAGGCGGCCCTCGGTCATCTCGGACATCACCATGCCGGGCCGCAGCGAATTGACCCGGATACCCTCGGGCGCCACCTCGCGGGCGAAGCCCTTGGTGAAGGAATCGACCGCGCCCTTGGTGGCGGCATAGGCTGACGAGCCGAGCCGGCCGCCGAGCGTCGCGGCCATGGACGAGACGTTGACGATCGCGCCACCCTTGCCGCCGTGCTTGGTCGACATCCGCTTGGCGGCCTCGCGGCAGCACAGCATCAGACCGATCACGTTGATGGCGAAGAACTTCTCCAGCAGGGCGGCATCGTATTCGTCGACCCTGGTGCGCTGGCTGAAGCCCGCGCTGTTCACCAGATGGGTGACCGGCCCCAGTGCCTTCTCGGTGTCCTGGAACATCTTCACGATGTCGGCCTCGCGCGCCATGTCCCCTGGCAGCGCGATGGCCCGGCCGCCCTTGGCTTCGATGTCGGCCACGACCGAATTGGCCTGGGCGTCGCGGCTCCGGTAGTTGATCGCGACATTGTAGCCGCGCGTGGCGGCAAGGCGGGCGGTGGCGGCGCCGATACCCGAGGCGCCGCCGGTGATCAGGAGGGTTTTGCTCATGACCCGATGATATAGACTGGAGGCGATGTTGGAGGAAAAATCATGAAGGCCGCCGTCCTATTCAAGCCCAACGAGCCGTTGCAGATCGTCGAATGCGAGCTCGACCCGCCCAAGGCGCTCGAAGTGCGCGTAAAGATGAAGGCGTCGGGCGTGTGCCAGAGCGATTGGCACGTCATGAACGGCGACTGGCCCTCGCCGATGCCGATCGTGCCGGGCCACGAGGCGGCGGGCGAAATTCTGGAATGCGGTCCCGGCGTCACCACGGTGAAGCCGGGCGACCATGTCATCTTCTCCTTCCGCCCGCATTGCGGGCGCTGCCGCTACTGCACCCAGGGCCGCACCGTGCTCTGCATCGGCCGCGCTTCCGTGCCGCCAGGCTCGCTCTACGACGGCACGCTCCGGATCAAGCACAAGGGCCAGGGCGTCAACCAGATGGCCCGCATCGGCACCTTTGCCGAGGAAGTGGTCGTGCCTGAGGAAATGGTCGTGCCGATCCGCAAGGACATGCCGTGGCCGCAGGCCGCCCTGGTCGGCTGCTGCGTGGCCACCGGCGTCGGCGCCGTGACGCGCCACGCCAAGATCGAGGCGGGCTCCGCCGTGCTGGTGATCGGCTGCGGCGGCGTCGGCCTCAACGCCATCCAGGGCGCCATGCTGTCGGGCGCCGGCATCATCATCGCGGCCGACATCCTCGACAACAAGCTCGAGATGGCCAAGACCTTCGGCGCCACGCACACGATCAACACCGCCACCGACAACGACCCGGTGAAGAAGGTGAAGGCAATCACCGGCGGCCTCGGCGTCGATTACTCCTTCGATGCCGTCAGTGTCGACAAGACCCAGGCGCTCGCCTTCGACGCCCTGGCGCCGGGCGGCCATGCCGTGGCGGTCGGCATCTCGGCCGCCACCGTGCGCGCCAGCTATTCGCCCTTCATGATGGTCTTCAGTGAGAAGACGGTGAGCGGCACCTTCTACGGTTCGGTGCGGCCCAACCTCGACTTCCCGATCCTGGTCGACCACTACATGGAAAAGCGGCTCAACATCGACGGGCTGATCAGCCGCACCTACAAGCTCTCGGAGATCAACGACGGCTTCAAACGCATGATGGCGGGTGAAGTGGCGCGCGGCGTCGTGGTGTTCGATTGAACCTCGACGATTTCGGCCTCACCGACGAACAGCTCCTGATCCGGCAGAACGTCGCCGAACTTCTGGCGCGCGTGCTGCCGGCCGAGGAAATCCGCCGGCTCGATGCCGCCAGCGAATTCCCGCACGCCGCCTTCAAGGCGCTGGCCGAGGCGGGCTACATGTCGCTGCCCTACGATCCCGCCTATGGCGGCATGGGCGGCAGCCGCAAGGACCTGGTCGTGCTGGTCGAGGCGCTGGCCCGGCATTACAGCGGCGCGTCATCGCTCTATCTGCCGACCGTCGTCTATGGCGGCATGCATTTGCAACTCACGGCGGGTGAGCATCTGCGGCGGCGCTATTTGCCGGAGATCTGCGCCGGCAAGCTCAAGTCCGCCTTTGCGCTCAGCGAGCCCGACACCGGCTCCGATGCCTCGGGCATAAAAACGCGCGCCGTGCGCGACGGCAACGGCTACCGGCTCACCGGCCAGAAGCTCTACATCAGTGCGGCGCATGTCGCGGATTACCTGATGGTGGTGGCCAAGACCGACAGCGAAGCCAAGCACAAGGGCGTGACGCTCTTCTGGGTCGATGCGCGGGCGGCCGGCCTCACCATGAAGCCGCTGGAGACGCTCGGGCGGCGGACCACGCATGCCAACGAGATCTTCCTCGACGGCGTGTTCGTGCCGGCCGACCATGTGATCGGCGAGGAGAACCGCGGCTGGTCCGGGCTGATGAAGGGCCTCAACCTCGAGCGCCTGTGCCTGGCCGCGCAAGCCTGCGGCAACATGCATTTCGCGATCGAGTATGCGAAGGCCTACGCCGTGGAGCGCGTGCAGTTCGGCCAGCCGATCTCCAAGTTCCAGGCGATCCAGCACAAGTTCGCCGACATGCGGATCATGCTCAAGACCACGCAGGCGCTGACCTATCGTTTGGCCGACATGCTCGATGCCGGGCTCAATCCGGTCGAGGAGACGGCGATCGCCAAGATCCAGGGCACCGACGGTGAGTTCAAATGCGCCCATCTCGCCATGGAGATCATGGGCGGCGCCGGCTACACCATGGCGCACGACATCCAGCGCCTGTTCCGCGACGTGCGTGTGGGCTCGATCGGCGGCGGCACCAACGACATCCACCGCAACACCATCGCCAAGTTGATGGGGCTCTAGTGCCAAATCGCACCAACCTCACCCTGAGGAGCGGCCCGCAGGGTCGCGTCTCCGGGCGGAGTAGTCTCCGCCCTTGGGGTGGGCAACAGGCACACCATCTTTGCGGCCACCCTTCGAGACGGCGCGACGCGCCTCCTCAGGGTGAGGTGAGCCTGTCGCAGCGGAGCATGTCCTAGTGCGCAAGATCGGCGATGCGTCGTTCTTCCGCATCGTCGACCGGTTGCTCGAGGCCGGCACCTCGCGCACGCCGCGGACGCGCTGGAGCATCGACGGCGTCGACTGGCAGCGCGAACGCCACAGCTATGCCGGTGCCAGCCACGGCTTCACCATCGAGGTGACCAGGGGCATCAGGGTGGCGAAGCCGGGATGGACTCTGGTGGTGGTCAAGGAATACTGGCGCGATGCCGGCGGCGAGAGCATGAAGTCGCCGCAATGGGCCCATATCGAGGCCGGCAGCCGGGCCGACGTGGTCGCCTGGCTGGAGCGGCAGGAACGCAACCTCGAGCGCGCGTGAGGGGGACATGGACATCGCGAAGATTTCGGTCGGCCGGCATCCGCCGAAAGACCTCAATGCCCTGATCGAGATCCCGCTGGGCGGGGTGCCGGTGAAGTACGAACTCGACAAGGAGTCGGGCGCGCTTTTCGTGGACCGCTTCCTGCACACGGCAATGTTCTACCCCGGCAACTACGGCTTCATCCCGCACACGCTGTCGGCCGACGGCGATCCCTGCGACGTGCTGGTGGTCAGCCAGGTCCCGGTCGTGCCGGGCGCCATCATCCGCTGCCGGCCGGTCGGCGTGCTGCTGATGGAGGACGAGGCCGGCCTGGACGAGAAGATCCTGGCCGTGCCGATCGACAAGCTCCATCCGTTCTACACCGGCATCAAGACCTACAAGGACCTGCCGACCGTGCTGTGCGAGCAGATCGCCCACTTCTTCCAGCACTACAAGGACCTGGAGAAAGGCAAATGGGTGAGGGGGCTGCGCTGGGAAGGACCGGGCGATGCCGAGCGTCTGGTGAGCGAGGCGATCGAACGTGCCGCCGCGAAGCATTAGAACACCTAGGCAACCCGTTGAATCGCCTTGCGAGACCCTGCCGGGCGGTCTAAACCGACCGCACCCTGGTGTTGGGCTTTGAGCAGACGCCAATCCGGACACTTTTTCGCTTTAATCACAGAGACTTAACTCAATGCTGTCGCGTGTCATCGGGCTATTTTCGGCGGACATGGGCATCGACCTCGGCACGGCCAATACGCTGGTCTATGTGAAGGGTCGAGGCATCGTTCTCAATGAACCGTCCGTCGTGGCTCTGACCACGCAGAGCGGCAAGCGACAGGTTCTCGCCGTCGGCGAAGAAGCCAAGATGATGCTGGGCCGAACGCCCGGCAACATCCAGGCGATCCGCCCGCTGCGCGACGGCGTCATCGCCGACTTCGAAGTCGCCGAGGCGATGATCAAGCACTTCATCTCGAAGGTGCACAACCGGCGCTCCTTCGCCCATCCCCAGATCGTGGTCTGCGTGCCTTCCGGTTCCACCGCCGTCGAACGCCGCGCCATCCAGGAGTCGGCCGAGAGCGCCGGCGCCCGCAAGGTCTGGCTGATCGAGGAGCCGATGGCCGCCGCGATCGGCGCCGGCCTGCCGGTCACCGAGCCCACCGGCTCGATGGTCGTCGACATCGGCGGCGGCACGACGGAAGTGGCCGTGCTGTCGCTGGGCGGCATCGTCTATCCGCGCTCGGTGCGCGTCGGCGGCGACAAGATGGACGAGGCGATCATCGCCTACATCCGCCGCAACCATAACCTTCTGGTCGGCGAGAGCTCGGCCGAGCGCATCAAGAAGGCCATCGCCTCGGCCTGCCCGCCGGAAGACGGCGAGGGCCGGACCATGGAGATCAAGGGCCGCGACCTGATGAACGGCGTCCCCAAGGAGCTGGTCATCACCGAGCGGCAGATCGCCGAGAGCCTGCAGGAGCCGGTGAGCGCCATCGTCGAGGCCGTCAAGGTGGCGCTGGAGAACACCGCGCCGGAACTGGCCGCCGACATCGTCGACAAGGGCATCGTGCTGACCGGCGGCGGCGCCATGCTGTCGAACATGGACACCGTGCTGCGCCAGGCCACCGGCCTGCCGGTCTCGGTGGCCGAGGACCCGCTGCTCTGCGTGGCGCTCGGCACCGGCCATGCCGTGGAGAACATCGGCCGCCTGCGCGGCGTCCTGTCGTCGATGTACTAGCTGACAGGACCAATAGGCCACACGCCCCGCCCGCTTTGGGGTAGAATGGGCAGAATATGGCGATCCGGGACGACTTCGAGGTAGTCGCGAGCCAGGTGCGCAC
>JAUXRT010000357.1 GCA_030681635.1 Reyranella sp. | reverse complement strand
ACGCCGAGGATGCGCTTGATCGTGGGATTGTCGCTTTTCATCATCTCGTCGACGTTCTTCGAGGTGATTCCGTATTCCTCGGCCTCGATCATGGCGAACAGAGACCAGCGCACGATGTCGGCGAACTGGCTGTCGCCATGGCGCACCACCGGTCCCAGCGGCTCCTTGGAGATGACTTCCGGGAGGATGATGAAATCATCCACCGTCTGCGGCGGCGGGACGTTCGCCGCCCGCGTGGCATAGAGGCTCGAATTGTCCGTGGTGTAGACATCGCAGCGGCCGGAGAAGAACGCGGCGCGAACCTCGTCGACCTTCTCGATGACCACCGGCTTGAAGGTCATCTTGTTGGCGCGGAAGTAGTCGGCGAGGTTGAGTTCGGTGGTGGTGCCCGGAGCGACGCAGATCGTGGCGCCGTTCAGCTCCTTGGCGCTCTTCACACCGAGCTTCTTGTTCACCATGAAGCCCTGGCCGTCATAGTAGGTGACGCCGGTGAAGTCGAAGCCGAGCGCCGTGTCGCGCGTCAGCGTGACGGTGGTGTTGTTGGACAGCATGTCGACTTCGCCCGACTGCAGTGCCGTGAAGCGCTGCTGCGAGGTCAGTGGCACATACTTCACCTTGTCGGCGTCGCCGAAGATGGCGGCGGCGACAGCGCGGCAGACGTCGACGTTCAGGCCGACCCACTTGCCCTGGCTGTTGGACAGCATGAAGCCGGCCGTGCCGATTCCGACGCCACAGATGAGGCTGCCGCGCGCCTTGATGGCGTCGAGTTCCTTGCCGGCCTGTGCCGTGCCCGCGACGCCGAGCGCGATCGTGAAGAATCCGGCGGTTACCGCCTTGGTGATATTGCGCATTTTTTTATGCCCCTGTTCGTTTCCCCATAGGGATTGTCCTCCCCGGCGCCCTGGCAAGCAACAGGCCAAATGAAAACCGCCGCCCCTTTCGGGGCGGCGGCTCTCGGTAGTCCGGTTTCTGTCGCAGGGAGATCAGCGAATCGGCGGGGCGTACTGCAGGCCGCCCTTGGTCCACAGCTCGTTCTGGCCGCGGGCGATCTTGAGCGGCGAGCCCATGCCCACGTTGCGCTCGAAGACCTCACCGTAGTTACCGACCTGCTTGACGATGTTGTAGACCCACTTCTCGTCGACGCCGAGGGCCTTGCCCATGCCCGGCGTCACGCCGAGGATGCGCTTGATCGTCGGGTTGTCGCTTTTCATCATCTCGTCGACGTTCTTCGAGGTGATGCCGTATTCCTCGGCCTCGATCATGGCGTACAGCGACCAGCGCACGATATCGGCGAACTGATTGTCGCCGTGGCGCACCACCGGTCCCAGCGGCTCCTTGGAGATGATCTCCGGCAGGATGATATAATCTTCCGGCTTCGGCGCGTTGGCGGCGCGGGTCGCGTAGAGGCCCGAGGCGTCGGTCGTGAACACGTCGCAGCGGCCGGCGAAGAACGCGGCGCGCACTTCCTCGATCTTCTCGATGACCACCGGCTTGAAGGTCATCTTGTTGGCGCGGAAGTAGTCGGCGAGGTTGAGTTCGGTGGTGGTGCCCGGCTGGACGCAGACCGTGGCGCCGTTCAGCTCCTTGGCGCTCTTCACGCCGAGCTTCTTGTTCACCATGAAGCCCTGGCCGTCATAGTAGTTGATGCCAGTGAAGTCGAAGCCGAGCGCCGTGTCGCGCGTCAGCGTGTAGGTCGTGGTGCGCACGAGCAGGTCGACTTCGCCCGACTGCAGTGCCGTGAAGCGCTGCTGGGCGGTGGTCGGTACGTACTTCACCTTCTCGGAATCGCCGAAGATCGCGGCGGCGACGGCGCGGCAGACATCGACATCGATCCCGGTCCACTTGCCCTGGCTGTCGGCCGACGCGAAGCCCGCGACGCCGGTGCTGACGCCGCAGATGAGCTGTCCGCGCGCCTTGATGGCGTCGAGTTCCTTGCCAGCGTATGCCGCCGTGGCGACACCGGCCAGCGTGACCGCGGCGACGCCGGCGGCCAAAACTTTATTCAACATCTTGGTCTTTCCCTCGTGGTTGCCTCTGAACTCCCGCCGGCCGCTTTAGTTGGCCGTTCACGGGCGATGGGGCGATTCGTAGGCGATCAAGCGCGTCAGCGCAACGCCGCTGCTCGGTGGCTGGACTGGGTGTCGCCGGGCAGGCGGTTAGAGGCGATCCGCTCCCGGGCCGGCGAACGGGTTCTTTGACCAAGGCTCGGGATCCTGCGAGCTGCGGAACCAATCGCCGAAGGAACGCGATTTTCCGCGGCTGCTGGCGGCGCGGACGTCCTGCTGCCACTGGCGGTAGGAAACCAGCGCCTCACCGCTCAGCGTCACAGCACCGCCCTTGTCCGAGATATAGGGCGCCGGATCGACGAACTGGCCGTTCACGATCACGGAGAAATGCAGGTGCGCACCGGTCGACCGGCCGGTCGAGCCGACATAGCCGATCAGGTCGCCCTTGCGGACGCGGGTACCGGGGCCCATGCCGTCGGCGAACCGCGACATGTGGGCGTAGAGCGACTCGAAATTGTCGGCGTGGCTGACTTTGACGGTGCGGCCGTAGTTGAAGTACCAGCCCTGGTGGTTGATCACGCCGTCGGCCGCCGCGAAGATCGGCTCGCCGGTCTTGCCCTCGAAATCGATGCCGTTGTGGAAGCCGCCGCCGCTCTTGCGGCCGTAGTAGCGACGGGTGCCGAAGGGCGAGGAGATGCGGGCGCCGGGCCGCGGATCGGTCAAAGCGGTGCCGCCCAGCCGGCGGCCCTGTTCGTCGAACCAGCCTTCCGGCTCGTTGGGTGGCGCGAACCACCAGAAGGATTGCTTGTTCTGCCCGTCGCCAAGGCTGGCGAGGAGGATGCGCGGGGCGCCATCGACGGTGCGGCCCTGGAGAACTTCCACCTTCGCGGCGGGAGGCGCGAAGCCGGCCAGAGCCTGGGTCAGCTCCTTGACCGTCGCCGAGCTGGTGCCGGCCGGCGCCAGGCTGGTAACCAGCGTCGCGCTGTCGGTTTTGACCACGGTGACCGATCCGGCGACGACCGAGCGGGCACCGGGACCGGCAATCGCGGTCGTGCCGGGGACGGTGGAGACCCGCTGATCGTCGTTCTCGGTGGCCCCGGGGGCGAGCTTGAAGCCGAACGTGCCATCGGCCGTCCGCTCGAGTTCGACGGCAAGCGAGCTGGCGGAAAAGAGCTGCAGCGCCACCAGGCGCTTGGGCTGGTTGGCGCCCTGGGAGGCCAGGATGGCCCGACCGGAGCTGGCTTCCTTGGCGTTCAGCTGGCTCAATGCCCTGCTGACGGCGTCCGATGCGGCGCGGGCGTCGGCGGGGTCGACCTTGAGGCTGACGAGTTGGTCGACGACGAAGCCGTCGCTGCCGATCGAGAAGGGCTGGATGTCTTCGTTGGAGGCGGGCTTGGCCGGCGCCTTGAGCTGGTTCTTGCTGGGCGCCTTGACCTGAGCCATCGCCCCGGCGGCGCAGAAAAGCTGGAAAGTGGAAACGGCGAGAGTTGCGGTCACAAGGGTGCGAACGGTTCGCCAGCGCTGAGCGCGCTCATCGCGCGTTGTCGTGGACGCCATTGGCCTCTCCCGATCCATTGAACTCAAACAAACTGTCTTAGAGGCCAATCAACGAATTCATCGACCTCCCCCAGGTCGATGCCCCCCGCGATGCCCCGCTTCGGGCGATACTGGCTACGGAGTATCCACAAGTCCAACAAAAAGTTGCAAAAATGCAACACTCATGCAATGTGGATAACCAATTGTAATATAAAGGCTTTATGCCTTAAGGGCGACGCCGGTCGCGAAAGGTCACAGGGGATGGAACCTTTCCCCGGACCGACTCCCGCAGGACTGGGTAGCTCGCCAGAAGGCCGGCGGCCTCGGCCATCTCCTCGACATCGTTGAACATGGGAACGCCCGCGCGCTCCATGGTGGCGAACCAGTCGGCCTTGTTCGGCAGGGTGCCCATCATGCTGTGGAGCAGAGGGAGCCGGGTGCCGGCGGCGAGGTCCGCCAGCCGGGCGATGACCGGCGCGGCGTCGACCATGAACGGCACGACGTGGATCATCAGCACCATGTCGTAGGCGTGGGCGGCATGGTCTGTGGCCGCCTCGACGGCGAGCCCGAAGCGGTCCTCCCGGGCATCGGCCAGCAGGTCGATCGGGTTGGCGACCGAGGCTTCCGGCGGGAGCTGCTGGCGCAGGACCTCGGCCAGGGTGGGCGGCAGGGCGCCGAGGTCCAGCCCCTCGAGGACCGCCCGGTCGGCGCAGAGCACGCCAGGACCGCCCGAATTCGACAGGATCAGGGCCCGCTTGCCCAGGCCCTGCGGGAAGCGGCCGAACGCCTTGGCGGCCAGCAGCAGCCGGCGCAGGCTTTTCACCCGGACGATGCCGCAGGAAGCGCAGAAGGCGTCGATGGCGGCATCGTCGTTGGCGACGGCGCCGGTATGGGCCGAAGCTGCCCGCCCACCGATCTCGGTCCGGCCACCAAACAGGGCGATCACCGGCTTGGTGGCCGCCACGGCACGGGCGACCCGGCGGAAACGTTCATGGTCCTCGATCGACTCGACATACAGAAGCGCGGCGCCGATCTCCGGACGATCGCCCAGCCAGGCGAGGTAGTCCTCGACGCCGAGATGGACGGCGTTGCCGACCGAGACCACGGACATCAGCGGCAGGTCGCGGGTGTTGGCCTTGTCGATGAACTCCTCGGCGAGCGCCCCGGACTGGGAGATGAAGGCAAGGCCGTTGCCCGACCCGGTCGCAGCACCGGGTGGCAGATCGCGTAGGAACGTCGCGGCAAAGCGCCAGGCCGGATCGAGATGGATGAGGCCCGCGCAATTGGGGCCTGCGATGGTGAGGCCGCGCTCGGCCGCGAGCTTCAGCAGCGCCTGGTTGCGCGCTTCGCCAACCGGCCCGGCTTCGGCAAAGCCGCCGGGCAGGATGAGGAGATTGCGAATGCCGCGATCCGCCGATTCGCGCACTGCGTCGAGGATCGCGTCGGGCCGGATGACGATGACGGCGAGATCGACCGGCGGATCGATGGCGCCGATCGAGGTCACCGCTTCGTAACCGAAGATCGTGCCGCCCTTGGGATTGACTGGCACCACGCGACCGCCATATCCGGCGTGGCGCAACATCTGCATGATGGCCCCGCCCGACGAGGTGGCACGCTCGCCGGCGCCGACGACGGCGATGCTGCGGGGCGCGAAGAACGGCGAGAGGTCGCGGGCGGGAACGGTCATTGCCGGCCGTTGCAGCACAGGTGGCCCTCGGTAACAAGGTGGCGGAGGACAAGTTGACCGATCCGATCGAACTTCTGATCCAGGGCCGCGCCCACGATCTGGGTGGCGGCTTTGCCGTGCGGCGGGTGCTGCCCAGCGTGAAGCGGCGCATGGTCGGGCCGTTCATCTTCCTCGATCATTTCGGCCCGATGGACGTCCCGCCGGGTGGCGGCATGGAGGTGCGGCCGCATCCGCATATCGGCCACGCCACCGAGACCTATCAGTTCGACGGCTGGAACTTCCATCTCGACGGCCTGGGGTTCGCCCAGGCGATCAAGCCCGGCGACGTCAACTGGATGACGGCCGGCCGCGGCATCGTCCATAGCGAGCGCACCGAGCCGGAAATGCGGCGGACGGGCTTCCGTATGCATGGCGTCCAGACCTGGGTGGCGCTGCCCAAGACGCACGAGGAGACGGCGCCGGCTTTCGAGCATGTCGAGGCGGCACGGCTGCCGGCTTGGCAGGAGCAGGGCGCGGCGCTCCGCCTGATCGTCGGCACCTATGCTGGGCGCACCGCGCCGACCACGCATTTCTCGCCCATCTTCTATGTCGCCGCGGAGTTGCCGGCAGGAGCGAAGATCTCCGTTTCGCCCGAGCACGCCGAACGCGCGATCTACGTGGCCGAAGGCTCCGTCACGATTGGCGATCACGTCCTGGTCGTCGGCGACCTCGCGGTTCTGGCGACTGGTGCGACGCCCGCGCTCGTGGCGGGCGCGGACGGCGCCAAGCTGATGCTGCTGGGTGGCGCTGCGATCGACGGCCCACGTCATATCTGGTGGAATTTCGTGTCGTCGACCAAGGAACGCATCGAAGTTGCCAAGGCCGACTGGCGGGAGGGCCGGTTTGCCATGGTGCCGGGCGATCCGGAATTCATCCCGCTGCCGGATCGTTGACCGCCCTCAGATTGAAGAGGGCGGCGTCCAGCTTGTCTCCTCGTCGAGCGGGTAGACCGGCCGCGGCAGCTTGCTCCAGGTGAAGTTGGCCAGCACCGGCGACGTCAGGCCCGGGCAGTCGACTTCGTAGATCTGGTCCGGCTTGAAGAACTCATCGAAGCCGCCACGGAAATGGCCGCGGCTCTTGACGACGACCACCCGTGCCTGGGGAATATCGAGGCCGAACATCTCGAACTGGCGCGGGTCCATGCACTGGCAGCGATGGCTGATGACGACGACCTGGATGCCGCCGAGATCGAGCAGTGCCGAGGGACCCATGTCCGATGAGACGTTCTTCAGCACGCCGCGGCGACCGACGTAGTGGCCGTCCGACAGTTTCACGACCTTGGCCTCGCAGTCGAACGGCAGCGAGAATTCCTGACGTTCCTCGGTATTGAACGAGGCGGTGAAGATCGCCCCTTCGCCGACCTGATGGGCCTTTGCCGCAAGCGCCCGGTCGTTGAAGACGCCGAAGATGACATTCTGGACGCCGGCGCTCTTCAGGGCGCGCAGCAGGTAGGTCGTGTTGCCACGCCCGCCGCCGCCGGGATTGTCGGCCACATCGGCCAGGATGATCGGCTTGCGGCGGCGGTCGCGGCCGACCGAGGCCGCGAGTTGGACTGCGTCGCCCAGCGACATCATTGCGCGCTTGAAGCGTTCCTTCGTGCTCCAGGCACGATTGGCGATGTCGAGCGCGAGGGCGGCCGCCGCCTCGCGCTTGCCGTTGCGCGCGGTCACGACCGCGGTAAGGCCGTTCTTCGGACTGTCGCTGTAGGCGAAACCGGCCATCACCGACACGTTGAGGATATCGCCGCCTACTTTGGTTTGGCCGTACTTGACGAGGTCGGCATAGGGTCCCTTGGCCGTGAGCAACGAGATCTGAGGCGCCACGATCGGCACCTTGACCATTTCTATCGCCGTCCGGGCGCCGGCCAGGCACTCGCGCATGTGCACGGCCGCCTCGACGCCGCGCTCGTAGATGTCGGTGTGCGGGTTTTCGAGATAGCCGACGAATACCGAGATGTTGTCGATCATCTTGCGCGAGACGTTGGCATGCAGGTCGAACACGACGACGATCGGAATTGCCGGGCCGACCACACGGCGCACGATCTCGAACAGGTCGCCGTCGGGATCGTCGGTGCCTTGGGCCAGGGCCGCGCCATGGCTCGAGATGAACACCGCGTCGAGCGGCAGCGAGGCTTTCAGGCCGGCCTCGATCTCGCGCAAGTAGTCGCGAAAGAAGACTTCCTCGACCGGCCCGCCTGGCTGGGCGAGCGAAACGCGGAGCGGCACCGGCGTCCAGTTGCCGGTACGGTCCATCTCGGTGAAGAAGCCGGGCAGGTCCGGCATGGTGATCGATGCGCCGGAGCGCGCTTCGCTGACGATGCGGTTGCCGCGGATATCGACATCCTGTTCGAAATCGGCGGCCGTGGTGACGGGCGAGAAGCGGTTACATTCGATGGCGAAGCCGAGAATGGCTATTCGCGGGTTCTCGCTGGACACGGTCTCCTCCTTAGGCGGCGAAAGCGGGCTCGTAGGCGAAGAGCCCGGCCTGGCCGCCGGTGTGGATGAACACAATGTTCTCATCCTTGTCGAACGTCTGCTTGCGTACGAGGTCGATCAGCCCCGACATCGCCTTGCCGGAATAGACCGGATCGAGCAGCACGGCCTCGGTCTCGGCGAGCAGGCCGACGGCCTCCTTCATGCCGGGCGTAGGAATACCATAGGCCTCGCCGAAATAGCCGTCGTTGGCCTTGATGTTGTCGCGGGCGATTGCCCCCTTCAGGCCGAGCAGGTCGGCCGTGGCATCGACCAGCTTGGCGACATTGGCTTCCTGGATGGCGCGCGGCCGTCCGACGGTGATGCCGAGCACGCCCACGCCGCTCTGCGTGGCGGCGAACCCTGTGATCAACCCGGCCTGGGTGCCGCTGCTGCCCGTTGCATGGACCACGCGGTCGACGCGGATGTCGAGCTCGCCCGACTGGTGCAGGATTTCGAGGGCGCAACCGACATAGCCCAGTGGGCCTATTGCGTTCGTGCC
>JAUXRT010000024.1 GCA_030681635.1 Reyranella sp. | reverse complement strand
AGCGCATGCTCGACGGCGAAGCGCCGCTGGTGGCCAGCCATGTGCATGCCGAAGCCGCGGGCACGCAGGTCTACCTGCGGCCCGACGAGCTGAGCGTCGCGCAGCGCCAGGGCGACCTGCAGCTGGTGGTGCTGGCGTATCAGCAGCACACCTTTGCGGTGGAAGACCCGCGCTCACACGAGCTGCTGGATGCTGGCCACGCCGCTTACCGCCTGCTTCATGAAGGCTATGCGCTGCGCGGCGTGTGGCAGGAAGGGCACGAGAGCGATGCGCCCTGGATGCATGCGGGAGGCTATCTGTCCAAACGCCGCTATGCACCCACGGCGCAGGGTCAGCGTGTGCTCTACGGCACGCTGCGGCACGAGATCGGTCCTTCCTGGCCGAGCCACACGGTGAGCTTTCTGTTTCGAGAGCACACGCACCGCCTGCACCTGAGTCGCATGCAGCGCCGCGTGGCCGAGCTCGCGTTGTGGCACCTGAGCGATGAACAGGTGGCCCAGCGCCTTTCGATTTCCACCGCCACGGTGCGCCGGCATTGGCGCGGGATTTTCGAGCGCCTGGAGGACAGCCATGCGCACCTGATGGATGCGCACGCCTCGGCCGAGCCCGGGCTGCGGCGCGGCCCGGAGAAGCGGGGACGCGTGCTGGAGTTCCTGCGGGTCAACCTGCACGAGGTGCGGCCCTGAACAGGACACGCCAAAAGCGGAACGGTGGGAGAATCGCAGGCTGCCCGGTACCCTCCACGCCGGGCTTCTGAAGCGATCTCCACCATGTTGTACCCCCAGGAATTCGATGTCATCGTCGTTGGCGGTGGCCACGCCGGCACCGAGGCCGCGCTGGCCGCTGCGCGTATGGGCTGCACCACGCTGCTGCTCACGCACAACATCGAGACACTGGGGCAGATGAGCTGCAACCCCAGCATCGGCGGCATCGGCAAGGGCCACCTGGTGAAAGAGGTGGACGCACTGGGCGGCGCCATGGCGCTGGCCACCGACGAAGGCGGCATTCAGTTCCGCATCCTCAACAGCTCCAAGGGACCGGCGGTGCGCGCCACGCGGGCGCAGGCCGACCGCGTGCTGTACAAGGCGGCAATCCGCCGCACCCTGGAAAACCAGCCCAACCTGTGGCTCTTTCAGCAGGCGGTGGACGACCTGATGATTG
>JAUXRT010000349.1 GCA_030681635.1 Reyranella sp. | reverse complement strand
CTATTCCATCGTCATCGTCTGGGCCGAGACCTCGCTCGATCCCCATGCCGTGTGGGAGGCAATCGAGCGGCGCGGCCAGACCCATGCGCCGATGCCGGCCCCTGTGTCGGGGCCTGTCGCCGACGCACCGCTCCTCGACTTCCGGCCGGGTGCCGTGGGCTGCGAGAGCTGCGGCCTGGTCTCCGTGCCTTCCGACGGCGATCACCGATGTCCGCGTTGTGGTGCGGCGCTGCACGAACGCAAGCCCAACAGCCTCAGCCGCACCTGGGCCCTGGTGATCGCGGGCGCAGTCCTCTACATCCCGGCCAACGTCTATCCCGTGCTCACCGTGATGCAGGGCGGCGCCGGCCAGCCCAGCACCATCCTGGGCGGCGTCGAGGAACTGCTCGACTCCAAGATGTATCCGCTGGCGCTGCTGGTCTTCTTCGCCAGCATCATGGTGCCGATGTTCAAGCTGATCGGCCTCGCCGTCATGCTGGGCGCCACCATGGGCGTGACGACCCAGGCCGGTGCTGCCGTGCTGCTGCGCCAGCGCACGACGCTCTACTACATCGTCGCCTGGATCGGACGCTGGTCGATGGTCGACATCTTCATGGAATCGCTGCTGGGTGCGCTGGTCCAGTTCGGCCGGGTGGTGACCATCGAGCCCGGCATGGGCGCGCTCGCCTTCTGCGCCGTGGTCTTCATCACCATCTTCGCGGCCGAAGCCTTCGATCCGCGCCTGATGTGGGATGCGGCCCAGCGCAATGCCCATCGCCCCTACACCCTGCGGCGGGCGACCGCGCTATGGCCTCTGGCGAAAAGCAGGGCGGTCAGTTGAGCCTGTAGGCGAAGCCGAGCCGGATCTGATGCACGTTGCGGTACATGCCCTGCGCCTCGTAGGTGTCCAGCTCGTAGCCGGCCGACATCTTGAGGTGTTCGCCGACCGGCCGGCCGAAGCCGACGTAAGTCCGGTTCTGGTGCAGGCCGGCCTGGCGCCCGGTGCCGTCGACCTTGAGATTGATGAATATCTCGTCCGAGAAGGCGAATTCCCAGGGCGACTCGCCGATCGGAATGCGGATGCCCGCGAGCATCCGCGTCCGGACCAGCAGGGCGGTGTTCTCGAAGAACAGTTCCTCGCCGCGCAAGCGGGCGGCGAAGTTGATCTTGCCGAACTTGCTGCGGTGCAGGAGGTCCTGGAACGGGCCGCGTGTCGTGCGCAGCGGTGCCGGATAGCGCTGGTACTGCACATAGCCGGCCGCTGCGGCCCATTGGGGTGAGAAGGCGTATTCGAAGCCCGGCCGTACCTGCAGATCGCGGAGGCGGGTGATGTCGCGGTCGATCTGCAGCTGTGTCTCGAGATGGAACGACCATCGCTGGTCGATCGCGTACTCGATCCCGACCGCGTTGGTGAGCCAGATGTCGTTGTTGGGCGTTGCCTGTACCCGGTGATGCTGCTGTTGGTGCTGCGCGGCGGCGGGGCTGGCAAAGGCCAGCGCGACCAGCACCATGGCCCGCCAGCAGTTTGGTCTTGGGTTCACGGCGATACTATAGCCCACGCCGCCGACCGCGGCGGTAGTCGCTCAGTGCAGGCGCATCCTGCGGATGACGCGGGAGAAGGCGATGACGTGTTCGTCGAAGGCCTGGGGCGTCACGATCAGCCGCAGGGCCGGCAGTTGCGCGATGCGGTTCCGGCCCAGTTGGGTCATCACGATGCCGCTGCGCCGTTCCTCGACGAGCAAAAGCGTCTTCAGGCGGTCGATGTCGTCGGGCCGCAGGCTGTCGAGGTTGGTGACGCCGTAGGCGATGCGCCGTAAGGTGATCGCCTCGTTGGGGCTGAGGTCGATTGGTCGATTTTCCATGGTGAACTCCATGCCCCGTGAGGGGCTATCAGGTCATGCCGGTTGCTGCGGCGCAAGTCCCGCCGATTGCCTGTAATTGCGTTCAACCGAGGGAACCTTTTCGTCATGTCGCGAACTTCGCTGCTTCTGATCGCTTTCGTGGCCTTGTCGCCGGTGGCAGAGGCCCAGCAGAAGCCCTTCGGCGGCTATCCCAACGCCGACATGCAGTACTGTGCCGCTCTCAGCGACCTCTACATCCGCTATGTCGGACGGTCGGAAACCGGCCCCCGGACACCCGTCACCCCCGATGTGGTCGGCGGCGTGGCACTCGCACAGTGCAAGCAACAAGACACGGTCGCGCAAGCCATCCCCGTGCTCGAACGCAAGCTGCTTGGCGCCAAATTCACCCTGCCGCCCAGGGGCTGATCGGGGAGCTAGGGCTTCCAGCGCAGGAAGTTGGCGATCAGGCGCAGCCCCGTCGCTTGGCTCTTCTCGGGATGGAACTGCGTGCCGGCGAGATTGTCGCGGCCGACCATGGCCGTGATCGGCCCGCCATAGTCGACGATGCCCAGGACCGTCTCGGGCCGGCTCGCCGCAAGCTGGAACGAATGTACGAAGTAGGCGTGGTCGCGCTCGGCGATGCCGTCGAGCAGCGCGTGCGGCTTCAGTGCGCGCAGCTCGTTCCAGCCCATGTGCGGGATTTTCAGATGATCTTTTCCGGGTTCGATACGCACGACATCACCCGTGATCCAGTCGAGGCCGGCATGGACGCCGTACTCGACACCACGGGTCGCCATCAACTGCATGCCGACGCAGATGCCCAGGAACGGTTTGGCGCGCTCGATGACTTCCCGCTGCAGCGCCTCGACCATGCCGGGCACGGCGTAGAGGCCGGCGCGGCAGTCGGCGAAGGCGCCGACGCCCGGCAGCACGATGCGGTCGGCCTCGGCCACCTCGCGTGGGTTCGACGTCACCAGCACGCGCTCGTGGGTGCCCGCTTCGCGCGCGGCGCGCTCGAAAGCCTTGGCGGCGGAGCGGAGATTGCCCGAGCCGTAATCGACGATGGCGACGGTCATGCTGTCGCCTAGAGGACGCCCTTGGTGCTGGGCACCGCGGTCGTCTGGCGCGGGTCGATCTCGACCGCCACGCGGAGGGCGCGGGCGATGCCCTTGAAACAGCTCTCGACGATATGGTGGTTGTTGTCGCCGTAGTGGTTCCACACATGCAGCGTGAGCCCGCCCAGCTGGGCGAAGGCCTGGAACAATTCCTTGAACAGCTCGGTGTCCATGGTGCCGAGCTTGGGCTTGGAGAAATTCACCTTCCAGATCAGGTACGGCCGGTTCGAGGCATCGAGCGCCACCTCGGTCAGCGTCTCGTCCATCGGGATCACGGCGCTGCCATAGCGGCGGATGCCGGCGCGGTCGCCCAGCGCCTTGGCCAGGCACTCGCCCAGCACGATGCCCGAATCCTCGGTCGTGTGGTGATAGTCGATGTGCAGGTCGCCCTCGGCGCGCAGCGTGATGTCGATCAGGCTGTGGCGCGAAAGCTGCTCCAGCATGTGATCGAGGAAGCCGATGCCGGTCTTGATGTCGTAGACGCCGGTGCCGTCGAGATTGATGGCGGCGGAGATCCGGGTCTCCTTGGTGGCGCGGGTGACGGACGCGCGCCGCCCACCGCTGCCGGGTGTTTTTAGGGTTTCGAGGGTCGTGGCCATGGCAAGGTCATACAGGAACGCGGGCGCCCCGGTCGAGCGCGACGCGCGTCAGAATGACGCCCGCCAGCACGATCAGCCCGCCCAGCACACGGGCTGCGGTCAGCGGATCGCCGAAAAACGCCGCCGACAGGCCCACCCCGGCCACCGGGATCAAATACATGTAGACCATGACCCGGCTCACCCCGAGGCGCTCGAGCCCGGCCGTCAGGCCCAGGAAAGCCACGCCCACGGGGAAGATGGCGGTGTAGATCCAGAAGCCCAGGAGCCGGTCAGTTAGCTGTCCGAACTCGCTGAGCGAGTCGAAAACGAGCGAAATCGGCAGCAGCACCAGCGAGCCCAGCAGGGTCGTCCAGGCCATCACCCGGAGCGCGCCGAGCCGGAGATTGTAGGGCGCGCACCGCTCGACATAAAACGCCCAGGCGAAGGCCGAGAGCATCCAGAGCAAGGTGCCGTCGAGGCTGCCGAAGGAGAGGGTGAAGGCGCTGAGCGAATTGTTCACCACCAGCACCACGCCCGCGAAAGCCAGCACGATGCCGGCCCAGCCCAGCCCCGAGAGCCGCCGCCCGCCGAACCAGGCCAGGATGGCGGCGAAGGCCGTGGTCGTCGTCATCACGATCGAGCCGACGCTGGGCGCGCTTCTGGCCATGGCGAGCCCCCAGCAGGCCTGGAACAGGGTGACGCCCACCAGCGACAGCAGCAGCATCGGCAGCCAGTCGCGCCGCGGCAACGCCATGGGCTTCCGCATCAGCGCCAGGACGGCGAACAGGAACAGGGCCGCCACCAGGTAGCGGGACGCGCTGTAGAGCAGAGGGCTCATCACCTGCAGCACGTCCTTGGCGAAGGGATAGCTCGATCCCATCAGCATGGCCGTGCCGAACATCAGAAGGTCGCCGGTGTAGCGGCTGCCCGGGCGGGCAGGCGGCGTCACGTCTTCGGTGCCGTCGACGCCTTCTGCGCGCCCCAGAAGCCGAACAGCGTGCCGGCGACTCTCCGGATCTGGATCTCTTCCGAACCCTCGGTGATGCGGTAGCGCCTATGGTGGCGGTAGATGTGCTCGAACGGTGTGTGGCGCGAATAGCCGATGCCGCCATGCACCTGCATGGCGCGGTCGGCGGCGTCGCACACCAGGCGGTTGGCGCGGTAGTTCGACATCGCCACCCATTCGCTGACGCTCATATGGTGCTCGCGGTCCAAGTGCCACGCCGTCTTGCGCACCAGGCCGCGCGTCATCTCCGCCTCGGTGTGCAGCTCGGCCAACGGAAACTGGATCGCCTGGTTGGTCGCCAGCGCCTTGCCGAACACCTTGCGGTTCTTGGCGTAGGCCACCGACATGTCGATGCAGTATTGCGCCGCCCCCAGGCTCGACGCGGCCTGGCGGATGCGGTTCTCGTGCACGAAGGTCTGCGCCACGTCGAGGCCACGGCCTTCCTCGCCCAGCATGGTCGAGCCCGGCACCGTCACGCCGGTGAGCGACACCTCGGCATGGTCCGAGGGCATGTTGAAGGTCCACCACATGTATTCGATCTTGAAGCCCGGCGTCTTCACCGGCACCAGGAACGCCGAGATGCCGCGCGGCTCGCCGACCTTGCCCGAGGTGCGGGCAAACACCAGGTCGACCGTGGCCGTGTGCATGCCGGTGTTGAACCGCTTCATGCCGTTGATCACCCAGTCCGCGCCCTTCTTGACCGCCGTCGTTTCCATGAACGTGGCGTCGGAGCCGTGCAGCGGCTCGGTGAGGCCGAAGCCGATGCGCTCGGTGCCGCGGAACATGCCCTCGATGTAGCGGTCTTTCTGTTCCTGCGTGCCGAAGCGATGCAGCAGCAGGGCGACAGGAAAATTGCCGACGATCGAGCTCTCGTTCTGCAAATCGTTGTGCAGCCCCAGCCCCTTGTGCGCCAGATGCTCGCGGATCAGCGCCATGGCGAGGTTGGAGCCGTCCTTGCCGCCCAGCGCCTTGGGCAGCCCGAAGCGCAGGTGCCCGGCCTTGTCGGCGCGGCGCTTCATCTCGGCCAAAAGCTCTTCCCATTCGTGGCGCGGCTGGCCGTCGTTGTCCCAGTCGGTGCGCGCATGCTCGCGCCTGTGGTCAAAGAAGCGAATATTGTCGTCCTGCTGCTCCAGCGGCCGGATCTCGCGCTCGATGAAGGCGTCGAGTTCGGCGATATAGGCTGCAATGTCGGCGGGAATGGTGAAGTCCATGGCGCGTTTCCTTCGGTAAACGATCGTTCACCGCACCATAAGACCCCCTCCGGCCCTAGGCCACCCTGACGCCCGCCCTGCCATTATGCCCGGAATCAGCGTCGAGGCGCGTTGCGGGCCCTCAGGCCGACGGCAGAGGCATGGTCGGCCGAGCTCGCGGCGGCATCGAGTTGCCGCCGCTGTTCCGCCTCGGGCGCGTAGTGATCGCCGCTGTCGGCGGGCCTGTCGCCGGAGGGACCGGCCCGCCAGCGCCGCACCCTCGCGGCGCCTTCCCAAGCAAGAAGGATCCCGAGCAGGGCAAGGATCATCCAGATCAGGGTCGACATCGCTGGGGTTCTCCGCTGCCGGTCAGCATAACAGCCCGCCGGAGCCCGGTCACAGGCCAGGGTCACAGGCCAGGGTCACAGGCCAGCGTCACAGGCCAGCGTCACAAGCTGGTCACAACCCCTGCCGCGCTCCTTCCGGCACAATCTTCGTGTGCCGCGACCCCAAGTGGCACGCTAACCTCCCTATACCCAGAGGTCGCCCGCCTGCCTTCCCCAAGTGCAGGCGGGCATTTCTTTGGCACCAAACAGAAAGCTGCAAGTTCAGCGGGTTTCTGCTGGAAAAACGGCCGCCGTGTTCGTCGACGAGACCGGCGCCAAGCCGCGCTATGCCAACAAGCGCGCCGGGATCTGGGGCAGCGTGAAGGACTGGCTGGCGCAGGGCTGCCTGCCGGACGATCCTGAGCTCGCCGCCGACTTCACCGGCGTCGAATACGCGGCCTCGCCAGCCCCGACATCGCCGACGCTTACCTTTGCACTGCCGGTCACGGCGGGCTGGGACCTGCCGCCGGTGGGTGTCTATTTGGCCTGGTCGTGGTAGAATGTAGAAACACTATTCGTGCAACCGAGAGGGAGGATCAGTTATGGCCAGGCGAACGATCGATGAAGCTGCAGCGAACAAGCAACTGAAGGGCGGGGATGCGCTTCTGCTCTTCTTTGATGGAACAGACTCCGAATTTTGACGGCGCCGACTGGCTCAGGTTGAGTCGATGCATGCGAACTACAGGCGTCAAAACGTAAGCGTAATGGGTGTCTGCGTTGAGGTTCCGGAAAAGCTGTTGCGGCTTTCCAAGGAATTGAATTTGTCATTCCCATTGGTCAGCGACAGAGCGGCCACTCTTTCCAAGAAGTTCGGATTCTATGACGGCAAAGCCGGGCGTGCAGCGCGCGCGGCTGTTGCTGTGTCTGACGGCAAAGTCTTGTATTCGACGAGAGTCAATACGACGAGGATGCCTACAAAGCTGTTGCCTTGGGTGGAGACGCTGAAGCGAAGCGCTTAAGCGTGCGACGCAGCAGAAGGGAGAGCGATACCGGACGTCCGGTAGTCGGAGAAGCTCTCCCTCCTGCATTTGAGCGACCATATGAGCAGGATGGTGCGCAAGCGCCCTGACACTGCCTGCCTTGCGGCCATGTACAGATTGCGTGGCTGGCAGCAGTTGCAGTCGCATGACTCTTTCTGAGTGCAGGGAAGCTGAAGGCCGAAACTGAGGGCCATCGATTCGGAAGAAGATGACCGCGTTCGTGAGCGAAGGGGGCTTAGACTGCCACCGGTGTTCAGCCTCCGCGGGAGCGGAGATGGGGACCGACCTTGGCCTCGAGCAGGCGCCCCAGCGTCGGCTCCATGAATTTGTACGTGTCGGCGATGTCGAGACAGACGATCCGCTTGCCGTTCAGGTGGGCACGGAATCGAGAGCCGATTCTGGTCCGCTGCGATCGTTCCATGACAAAGACAATCTCTGCCCAGTCCAACAGGTCGCCGCTCAGCGGCTCGCCAGCAGGATCTGTTCGATGAGCTGGTCGAGTTCGGCCACTTCCTGTTTCAGCGAGTCGCGGGCTCTGGGATCGGCCTTGTCACCCGGCAGCGCCGCGGTCGCGGCGATGTGGCTCAGCGGCATCCGCAGTCCGTGGCACAGGATGGTTGGCGATCCCCATCGTTCGACGGCGCCACTCAATGATTTCAGCTGCCGCCAGCGCGGCCTCGACGCCTTTGTTGAAGCGATCATCCCGGCTGCGCGCGGCCAGTTGCTCGAAGTCGGTCACGGGAATCACCTCGACGATAATCGGCACGTCCTCGGAGAGCATCACCTCACCCAAGCCACGGATACATTCGTTCGAGATCATCTCAAAGTGATAGGTGTCGCCTTTCATGATGGCGCCAAAGCAAATGACTGCGTCGAACGGCTTGCTTCTCGCTCGATCACGAATCAGCGCACGCGCGGCAAGCGGTAACTCCAAGGAACCCGGCAAAATGTGGTGTTCAGGCTCGTCGGCGCCAGCCTTGTCCAGAAGACCGCGGCACATGGAAACCATCCGGTCGACGTAAGTGCGATACCACTTTGCCTGAAGGATCGCGATATGGGCGCCGGGGATCGCCGGGATACTTGTCCGATCGAGTTCCACTTGCATTGGTCAGGCGGTTCCTTGCGCGGCGCTCCAATCGATACGCCTTCGATCCTGACCAAACAGGAGCATGTTGCGGGCCGAAAATCGCACCTTCAGGGTGTCGCTTTGTTTCGCACGCTCAAAGACATCGATATCGGTTCTCAGGCATATCTCCTCGCCGCTATCGCCAACGCGCGCTTGGATCAACGCTTCTGAACCCAGATACTCAAGGCTGGCGATCTTGCATCGGACGGTTGGCCCCTCGCCCTCCACATCGACCGTCACATGTTCCGGGCGTATGCCGATGAATGCGGCCGATGCCCCTGCAAGGCCCGCTGTTCCGGCATGCGCGGTTCCGAGCAGCGTCAATCCATGCGTATTCAAGGTGCAGGGCAGGATATTGATCTTTGGACTGCCAACGAACTCGGCAACGTCGATCGACGCAGGTTGCTTGTATATCTCCGCCGGCGTGCCGATCTGCTGTAGTTCACCGTTCAGGATCACGGCGATACGATCGGCCATCGTCATCGCTTCGGTTTGATCGTGCGTCACATACACGGTCGTTGCGCCGTGGCGTCGGTGCATGCCAACGATCTCCTGGCGCATTTGTACTCGCAGTTTGGCGTCGAGGTTCGAGAGCGGCTCGTCCATCAGCAGGATGGACGGTTTGCGAACCAGCGCACGAGCCACAGCCACGCGCTGCTTCTGGCCGCCCGAAAGCTGACCCGGCTTGCGGTCGAGCAGGTGGCCGATCTCCATCGACTCGGCAATCTGTGCAACGTCCCGGGCAATGTCCCGCCGCTGAGTGCGCGCGTATCCCGACAGGCGCGACAGTCCTGGCAGGCGCTGCACGGCACTCAAGCGGCGCATGACCAGCGGCACTGCAATATTCTGCGCGACGGTAAGGTGGGGATAGAGAGCATAGGACTGAAATACGAGCGCGATATCGCGTTCGGCAGGCCCAAGATCGTCGACACAACGGCCGGCGATATCGACACTGCCCGCATCCTGCCGCTCCAACCCGGCGATGATGCGCAGCAACGTCGTCTTGCCGCAGCCAGACGGACCTAGCAGGGCGACGAACTCCGTCTTCGATATGTCGAGGCTGATGCCGCGCAGCACTTTCGTCGTGCCGAAGTTCTTGCGGACATTGTCGACCCTGAGGCTCTGCATGCTATAGCGCGCCACTCGACATCTGCTCATACATCGCCTGATAGCGGGCGCGGAACGCGTCCAGGCCACCGGCCATCCGGTCGCCCGGCAGGTAGCGTTCGTTCGGCAGCTCCACGTTGACGGTATGCGTCAGGACGCGACCGTCCGCCTCGACCTTGTGCAGGTGGAACGCCCGCGGTTCCATCAGCATCTCCATGAAAGCAGTGCCGTCCATATCGAGCGACACGTGATGTGCCGTGCTCGGCGAGATGCTGCACAGCACGCCCGCCCACTCCGAGAAGATCGAACGGTGGAGGTGGCCGCACCAGATGCGGCGAATCTGCCTATGGCGCTGCACGACTTCGGCCAGCCGGTGGCTGCCGCGCAGGCGGCTCGCGTCCATCCACCAGATGCCGGTCTCGAACGGCGGATGATGCATGAAGATGATCGTGGGCTGATCGGGGTGCCGCGCGAGCTCCGCGTCAAGCCACGCAACGCGCTCCTCGCAAGCCTCGCCGTAGGATACTCCGTGCACAGCGGTGTCGAAACCAATGAGACGCACGCCACCGGCGTCAAAGGCGTAGTTCAGGAACTTCCCGGAGACACCGCGTAGATACGGCTGGTCGCCGAAGACCTCGCGGAAGGGGCCACGGTCGTCGTGATTGCCGACGATCAGGTAGATGGGAATCTCAAGAGCGGAGAGAATTTCCTTCAAGTGAAGGTATTCCTCGACTGTTCCATGATCCACCAGGTCTCCGGTGCCGAGGACAAGGTCAGGGCGCGGCGAGAGGGCATTTAGCCGGCGCACGGTGTCGCGCAAATGGCCGTTCGTGTCGATGCCTTCGTAAACGAGAGCTCCAGGAGCGCAGAGATGGAAGTCCGTGATCTGGGCGATCAGCATGGCGTTCTAACCTTTCAATCCGGTCATTGTGAGTCCGTCGATGAACTTCTTCTGGGCGAAAAGAAACGCGAGGATCAAAGGCGCTGTAATGATGACCGTACCGGCCATCAGGGCACCCTGACTGCCTCCGCTCTCCTGATCGCGGAAGAACAATACGCCGAGCGGCGGCGTCGACATCTCCGGCGTGGTGACGACGACCATCGGCCAAAAGAGATCGTTCCAGTGCGCCACGATGGAAAAGATGGAGAAGGCCGTGATGGCCGGATAGGCAAGCGGCATGATCACGCGCCAGACGATCGTCCATTCGCTCATGCCATCCACGCGCGCGGCGTTCACCAGATCATCGGGAATTCCCCTGAAGAACTGACGAAACAGGAAGATCGCGAAGGCCGACGTCGAGAAGGGAGCGATCAGTGCAAGGAATGTGTCGAGCAGGTTGCCGCTTGCCAGCACCACGTAGACGGGGATCGCCGTCACCTGATGCGGGATCAAGAGCGCCGCAAGCACGATGGCGAAAAGCGTTTCCCGGCCGCGAAAATCGATCTTGGCCAAAACATAGGCGCAAGGAACCGCCGTCAACACCTGGACAACCAGGATGCCGGCGCACACCACCACGCCGTTCAGCATGAAGCGGCCGAGCGGCACCTCCAGCAGCGCACGGCTGAAATTCTCCTTCCAGTGCAATGGGCTCGGGATAAGCTGGAAGGTGGCGGCGAAGAGCTGCTCCTGGGATTTCAGCGAAGTCGAGAGCATCACGACATAAGGTGCGAGCATGATGACCGCACCCAGCGTCAGGATCGTGAAGCTGCGCAGGTGGGCGAGTTGCCGGCGACGCGCGGCCATCAGTAGTGCACCTTCTTGTCGGCAAATCTGACCTGCACCAGTGTCAATACGAGCAGCGTCAAAAGGAAGATGACCGTGATCGCCGAGGCGTAGCCGATCCGCAGAAAGCCGAATCCCTCCTTGTAAATGCTGTAGAGCAGCACGTCTGACGCACCGCCGGGATCGCCGCGCGTGAGTACCGCAACCGACTCGAAGACCCGGAATGCGCGTATGGCGGATATCACTACGACAAAAAGGGTCGTCGGCCCGAGCAGCGGCCAGGTCACTGTCCAGAACCGGCTCCAGGCTGAGCTGGCTCCATCGATCTCGGCCGCCTCGTAATAGTCCCTGGGAATCGCCTTCAGGCCGGCGAGGAACAGCACCATGTTGAAACCCAGCATTTCCCAGATGCCGATAAGGCAGAGCGTCGGCATCACCGTCGAGCGGTCATGAAGCCAGTCATAGCCAGCAAGGCCGACAAATCGCAGAGAGATGTTCAGCAGGCCCATCGTGGGGTGCAGGATCAATTCCCAGACCGTCGCCATGGCGACGAACGTCGAGACCACCGGTAGGAAGTAGACGGCGCGGAAGAAGGTTCTTCCAAACGGCAGGCTCTCGATCAGCACTGCCACCGACAGGGACAGCACGACGGAACCCGTAACGGTAACGGCGACGTACACCAGTGTATTGATCAAGGTCTGACGCGACTGAGGGTCGCTGAAGTACTCTACAAAATTGGCGAGGCCGACGAAGCGAACGGCCGATTGGCCGAATTGCCAGTCCGTCAGCGCGAAAATAAAGATGGTCAGCGATGGAAGGATCAACGTCGCGATCAGCAGCAAAGTGGCGGGCCCTGCAAACAGCCAGGCCACCCTCTCGCGCCGCTTCTCAAAGCTGAGCATTCCAGTCAGCCGCACGTCGTTTCCTTCCCGGGTCTCCGGATATTCCTCGCCGAGAGGCAATTCCAGATTGTACTAGTTCATTAATGTATTGTATTAGCCTATAATGCAGGATGGCAGTTGTGCAATGACGAAAATGCGCCTGAGCATCGACGGCGCGGTCCGCCCGCGTTATCTCGGCATCGTAGCGGCGATCGAAGTGGCCCTGTCCCGTGGCGATCTTGTGCCGGGCGAGCGCTTTCCGACCCAACGTGAGCTTGCTCGGCAACTCGGGACTGCGATTGCCACCATCAGTCGTGCCTATGGGGAGGCCGAGCGACGTGGCCTGCTGACGAGCCATGTCGGGCGCGGCACATTCGTCGCTTCCGTGTCGCGAGGAATGAAATCGCCGCGTGCCGAAGCGCCGCCGCCCGGCATCATTGACCTTGCGATGTACCGCGTACAGACGCCTCCGCTCGGGAGCATAGTCCACGAGGCCGCCAAACTCGCGATCACCGACGAGCGCCTGCTCACCATGCTCGACGCGCATACGCCGGCCGGAGTGGCGGGCTATCGCGAGGCCGGCGCGTCGTGGCTCAATCGTCTCGGTGTTCCGGCCGCACCGCCGGAAGTCCTGGTTTGCAACGGCGGCCAGCATGCGATGCTGGTTACGCTTGGCGTGCTGGCGGAGCGCGACGACGTAATCCTCACAGAGCGCCTGACCGACCCCTCAATGAAGGCTGTCTCGGTTCTGCTTGGGCGCTCGCTCTACCCCGTCGATATGGACGAGGGCGGATTGTTGCCGGACGCCCTGGAGCGAGCTTGTACCGACAGCAAGGCGCGTGTGCTCTATTGCACGCCGACTTTGCATAACCCAACCAACGCGACGCTCAATCTTGGTCGGCGTGAAGCTATTGTCGAGATTGCCCGACGTCACAAAATTCAGATCGTCGAAAGCGTTCTCTATGGCCTCCACCTTCCTGACGCCCCGCCGGCGCTCGCCGCGCTGGCGCCCGAGCGCACTTACGTTATCGCCAGTCTCGGACGCATCCTCGGGCCAGGGTGCAAGGTCGGATATGTGGCTGGCCCCCCGGGCAGCAGCGAACGCCTGGCGATGGGCATGTCCATGTCGATGGGCATGGCCTCGCCGATTGCTATTGAAATAGCCACTCGCCTCCTTGCATCGGGCAAGATCCAGCACTTCATCAAATGGCAAAAGAAGGAAGCCGCGGCGCGATCCGTCATTGCGACCGCGCAGCTTGCCGGCTTTGGCCTACGCAGCGAGCCCTCCAGCACACATGCCTGGTTGACGTTGACGGCTGGATGGCGCGCCGACGAGTTCGTGGAGAAACTGGCGAACTCGCGCGTTATGACTTCGTACCCCCATAGCTTTGTCGTTGGCCGCGGCGCCGTCCCACACGCCATCCGCCTCTGCCTCGGCGCGCCGTCGGATCGTGATGAGCTGACCCACGCGCTGAGCACGGTCGCAGCCACGTTGCGCTCGGCGCCTCGCTACGTCTGATAGGCCTGTGACATTGCACTAGGTCAATTTAGGTATTGCTCGGTCTGCGCTCGCTACCTAAAGCATCGCCTTGGCAGTTTGCGGGTGATCGATGAATCTCGACGTGACAGGCAAGTCGTTGGCCGGAAGGTTTCACCTCTTCTTCGACCTCGACGGCACGCTTGTCGATTCACGGGCGGCGATCGTGAATGCATACCACCACGTATTCGCTTCGGTACTCCGCGTCCCATTCGCCCTGACAAGTCATGCCGATCTTCAGAAGTTGCTGGCGATGCGACCAATCGAAGTGTTCTCCCAGGCCACGGAGAAGTCGGTCGACGATTGCCTTGCCGCGTACAGTGAATTCTATGTCGCCAACGGTGCCCGCGATGTTCAGTCCTATGAAGGTGCCAAGGCGATGCTCACTCAGTTGCGCGCCCTCGGCAGGAGCATAGGCATCGTCACCAACAAGGGCCATCAGCGCGCAGCTCTTGATCTCAGCAACACCCGGCTGATCGATATCTCCGACCTTACCGTGCTGATTGGCGCGGAGCACACGATCGAGCGCAAGCCGCATCCTGCTCCATTGATCGCGGCACTTGAACTCAGTGGCGCCACCGCTTCGCAGTCGATCTATGTCGGCGATGGGCCACACGATATGGAGGCAGCCGTTCAGGCCGGCATGGCCTGTGTTGGCGCAAGTTACGGTTACTACCCGGCGCACACCTTGAGCGCTGCCGGAGCGGACGCATTGATTGCGTGCCCGCTCGACCTGCTGACCCTGATCAAGGAAGCGGACTGACCAAAGAAGAGAAACTGGAGGAAACCATGCGGTTTACGCTAGCGAGAGCAGCATTGAGTGGCATTGGCGTGATGTTGGTGGCGGCCTTTGGCCAGCCGGCGGCAGCCCAGACGGAGATTACCGTCCAATATCCCATGCCGCAGATCTTCAAGGACGCGCTGGTCCGGATCGCGGACGACTTCACAAAGCTCCATCCCGACGTCAAAGTGCGGTTTCTCATACCCGGTGATACGTACGGCGACTTGCTCCAGAAGTCGCTGCGCGCGGCGCTGACCAAGACGTTGCCGGATGTAACGCTTCAGGCACTCCCTTATCTGCGCACCTTTGTCGATCGAGACAGCGCCGTCGATCTTGGGCCGCTCATTGCCGCCGATCCTGCGTTCAGGACACGCGGCGACGATCCCACGTTTCTCAAAATTGGCACGATGTACGGCAAGCAGTATGGCCTGCCGTTCGCGATATCCGCACCGCTGATTTTCTACAACGCTGACCTCGTACGAAAGGCAGGCGGCGATCCTGACAAGATGCCGACCTCCTGGGATGGGATCATGGCGCTTGCCGGGAAGATTGCGTTGCTCCCGGATACGGACAGCGGCTTCCACATGAGCATGGATTCCGCGCCGGACTGGTATTGGCAAATGATGGTCAACAGTTTTGGCGGCGAGATGGTCGACGAGAAGACCATGAAGGTTGCCTTCAACGGCCCCGCAGGCCGCAAGGCAATGGCCACGGTTCAGCAGATGCGAGATGTCGGCAAAATGAAGCCGATGTCGGTGTCGGCGGCACGCCAGTCGTTCTTCGCTGGCCGCATGGGCATGTCCGTTTCGTCCAGCTCGACAATCGGTCAAGCGGACCGCAACATCGGGGAGCGATTCAAGTGGGGGATCCTGCCGATTCCAATGACCGGCGACAAAGCCAGAATGTCGGCCGGCGGCAATCTCGCGATCATCCACACGACCAATCCTGCCAAGCAGAAGGCGGCCTGGGAGTTCATCAAATTCGCCACGGGTCCGATCGGCACGACCTATCAAGTGAAGATGGTTGGCTATATGCCCACCAACACCAAAGCCATTTCCGACCCGGCGCTGCTCGGCAAATTTTACCAAGAGCACCCGCTGTTCGCAGAGAGCGCCAAGCTCATGCCCTATCTTACCGGGTGGTATGCTTACCCCGGCGATAACGGGCTCAAGATCATCGACGCAATCAAGCGCGCGCTGGCGGGTCTCTATGAAGGCCGGACGAACGCTGACGCGGCAATGACTGAAATGTCCGATGGCGTGCAGGCGCTGCTGCCGAAATGAGGCGGCGCAACCTGGTCGGTTGATTACACCACCGGCAGATCCACCCTGAACCGGCTGCCGCCACCGGCCGCCGCGAGGCACACCGCGTCGCCGCCGTGGCGGCGCGCGATGTCGAGGACCAGGGCGAGGCCGAGGCCGCTGCCGCGGCCGGTCTCGGCGCCGCCGGCCAGGCGATAGAAGGGCTCGAAGATGCGCTGGCGTTCGGCCTCGGGCACGCCCGGTCCATGGTCGGAAACATTCAGGACCGCGCGGCCGCCTTCGTCGGTGACGGACACCGTGATCGGGCCCTCACCGCCGTAGCGCCGCGCGTTCTCGACGAGGTTGCGCACCAGCCGGCGCAGCAGGGTGCGGTCGCCCGAAACGGTGACGGGCTGGCCGGTCGCCTCAAGGTCGTAATGCGAGGCCTCCTCGGCGGCCAACGCCAGCAGATCGACCGGCTCGCGATGCTCCAGGGTCGGCACGGCTTCGAGGCGGCTCGCCAGCAGGATCTGTTCGATGAGCTGGTCAAGTTCGGCCACGTCCTGTTTCAGCGAGTCCCGTGTCTTCGGGTCGGCGTTTTGGCCGAGCAGGGCCGCGGCCACGGCGATGCGCGCGAGCGGCGTGCGCAGTTCGTGGCTGGCATTGGCCAGCAGCATCCGGTGCGCGGTCACCAGCTCTTCGATGCGTTGCGCCGAGCGGTTGAAGCTCTCGGCCAGCGCGGCCACCTCGTCGCGGCCCTCGACTTTTACACGCGCGGCAAGGTCGCCGCCGCCCAGGCGATCGACGCCGGCGCGCAGCCGTTCCAGCCGCCGGCCGAGGCCGCGTACCACGGGGAAGGCCGCGATCGCCACCGCGATGGCCACCATGCCGAGCGCCGCGGCGATCCAGAAGATCGGGTTGGGCCGCTCGCGCACCTGGCGCGCGACCAGCCAACGGCCGTCGGGCAGCTGCAGCGTGAAGTTGGGCCCGCCCGGGCCGCGCCGCCAGCCGACGCGCGCGCGCTCGACGTTGAAGCGCGGCGGCACCTTGCCCGCCATGGCGATCAGGTCGCCATCGGATTCGTAGAGCGCGATGTCGAAGCGCAGCTTGCGCTGCAGCGCTTCTATCGCGCGCTGCTGGTCGGGCCGAGGCGCGTTAATCTCGGGCAGCAGCGCGCCGGTAAGCTCGGCCGCGACGTCGAGATACTGCGGTGTGCGGTTGTCGTCGTCGGCCACCCGCCACAGCAGCACGGCCGCGCCGACGAACACGGCCAGCACGACCAGGATGGTGACGTAGAACTGGAGGTAGAGGCGCTGCATGGCTAGCGCACCCCCTCACCTAGCCTCTCCCCCAAGGGGGAGAGGAACATGACTCTCGGACTCCTCTCCCCCGCTTCGGTGCCTTCACAGGCACCTGAGGGGAGAGGTGGGGTGAGGGGGAATCGAAGGACAGTCATCGATCCTGATCCCTCGCGAACACATATCCTGTCCCACGCAACGTCAAGATACGGCGCGGCTTCTTGGGATCGTCCTCGATGGCGGCGCGGATACGGCTGATATGGACGTCGACCGAGCGGTCGAAGGCTTCGAGCTTCTCGCCCTTCAGCACATCCATCAGCGCGTCGCGCGACAGCACGCGGCCGGCGCGTTCGGCCAGCGCCAGCAGGATCGCGAACTGATACGAGGTGATGGTGCGCTCCTCGCCGTCGACCCGCACGACGCGGGCGCCCTTGTCGATTTCCAGGCGGCCGAAGCGCAGAATTTCCGACGGCGCGGTGCCGCTGCCGCCCTTGCGGCGCAGGATGGCGCGTAGGCGGGCCTGCAGCTCGCGCGGCTCGAAGGGTTTGGCGAGATAGTCGTCGGCGCCGATCTCGAGGCCGACGACCTTGTCCATCGGCTCGCCACGGGCGGTCAGCATCAGGATGGGCACGTCGCTGGTGGCGCGCAGCTTGCGGCAGAGGTCGAGGCCGTCGGCGTCGGGCAGCATGAGGTCGAGGATCACCGCGTCGAAGGTCTCGCGCTTCAGCAGCGCCTCGCCGTCGCGGCCGGTGCCGGCCACGGTCACACGAAAGCCCGCCCCGCCGAGATAGTCCTGAACCATCCCGGCGAGGCGGTTGTCGTCGTCGATCATCAGGATGCGCTCGGCCATTGCGTCAGTATCGTGCCAGCGCCGTCCCGATGTCATCTGCCGTTAGCCCTTGGCTCATTAGCCTTTCCGGGCGCCGTGCTTGCGCTCGTTCCAGACCTTGAAGAAGGCCTGGCGATGTTCGGCGTTCAGCACGTTGCCGGCGT
>JAUXRT010000345.1 GCA_030681635.1 Reyranella sp. | reverse complement strand
ATGGGGATGGCCTTTTCCTGGATGGGGGTGGGCGTCGTGTAACCCTTGTCGGCGACTGCCTGCAGTACCGGGGCGCTCAGCCCCAAACTCTCAAAACTCATTTAATTTCCGTGGTTTAGCCCATTCTATCCGCTGGACTTTGGAGCGGTCTCATAAGGCTCGTGGATCGGGCCGGACCGCTGGCGGCCTTCATATGAGCCTTGGCAGGGCCCAAGTCAACGTGCGGCCAGGTCGGGGCTGCTGCCCGCTCCCGTCAGGCCTTGAGCTCGATTTCCACGAAAATGAACTCGAAATCGTTGGGATTTATGACGTCGTGCTCGACCCCGATCTGCCTTGCGTAGGACACGCCGGCCCGGAGCGGCGCCGGCACCGTCGTCTTGCCGTCATAGATGTGCAGTTCGCCTGTCGTCACCGGCACCACGACATAATCGTGGTTGTGGCGGTGCCAGCCGGTATGGCCGCCGGGCGGGAAGCGCCATTCGGTGACGATCACCCGGTCGTTCTCGACCTGGACGGAGGGCTTGGCGAGGGGGCGCTCTTTTTCGCTCATGGTCGAAAGCTAATGGGGTCCCGGGGTTTTGTCAGGTGACAGGCCATCGCATCTTGATAGGGTGCATATGCACTTAAAGTCGCGGAGTTCCCCCTGTCCCAGGCCGCCGTCCATCCCCTGCTGACCGCCCCCATCGGGTCCAGCCTGCTGAAGCTCGCCGGCCCGACCACGGCCGTGATGGTGGCGCAGACCTTCGTCGCCATCGCCGAGACCTTCATCTTCGGCAAGCTGGGCACCGAAGCGCTGGCGGGCTTCGCCCTGGTCTTTCCGCTCATGATGATGATGACGATGATGGCCGCGGGCGGCATGGGCGGCGGCGTCGCAGCCGCGATGGCGCGCACCTTGGGCGCCGGCCGTCGCGACGATGCACGCGCCTTGATCCTGCATGCGCTGGTCCTGGGCGCGGGGCTCGCGATGCTGTTCACTCTGCTCGCCTGGACCGTGGCGCCCTCGCTCTACCGGCTGCTGGGCGGCGAGGGCCGCGCACTCGAACACGCCCTCACCTACTCCAACGTCCTGTTCACGGGCGCGCTCGCGATCTGGGCGAACTTCTTCCTGTCGGCGCTGCTGCGCGGCGGCGGCGATGCCGCCACGCCTGGCCGTTACATGCTGATCTCGTCGCTGGTCCAGGTGCCGCTCTCCTACGTGCTGGCGCTGGGCATCGGCGACTGGCCCGGCCTCGGCATGGCGGGCCCCGCAGTTTCCGCCCTCCTCACCTCGGCTATATCGGCGCTGCTGCAGGCCCGCGCCTTGTGGGGCGGCAAGCTCGGCTTCACGCCGGGACTGGGCGGCCTTGCGCTGCAGGGCCGTCTCTTCTGGGACATCCTGAAAGTCGGCCTGATCGCCTCCTTCTCGGCCTTCACCGCCAACCTCACCGCCATGATGGTGACCGGCCTGGTCGGCCGTTTCGGAGTCGCCGCGCTGGCAGGCTACGGCATCGGTGTGCGGCTGGAATTCATGCTGGTGCCGCTGGCCTTCGGCATCGGCTCGGGCCTCACCACGATCGTGGGCGTGGCGGCCGGCGCCAACGACTGGCGGCGCGCCGTGCGGGCCGCCTGGTTCGGCAGCCTCGTGGCCGGCCTCGGCATCGGCACCTTCGGCTGGATCGTGGCCCTCGTGCCGGAGGGCTGGGCGCGGCTGTTCACCAGCGACCGCGACGTGATCGCGGCCACCGTCTCCTACATCACCCATGTGGCACCGTTCTATTGCCTGTTCGGCGTCGGCATGACGCTCTCCTTCGCGAGCCAGGGCGCCAACCGCATGGCGCCGCCCTTCGCGGCCGGCATCGCCCGTCTGATCGTGGCGACGCTGGGCGGCTGGTATGCCGTGGAAATCCTGGGCTGGGGCCTGCACGGCGTGTTCACCGCCATCGCCGTCGGCATGATCACCTTCGGCACGCTGATCGCCGGACCGCTGTTGATCCATCCCTGGCGCCGGCGCGCGTGATCGAAATGGGCGTGATAGGCTTCCCTCCTCACGCGGGAGGGCGTCATGCAGCGCGGCAGCACGATCTCGACCTGGAACCGCAATCCAGCGGATGAAGAGGCGATGGGCGCCGCCCATGCGCCGATCTGGCGGCGCATGATCGATGTGTCTGTTCCCGAGGATCTCCGCGACTCGACCGTCCTCGACTATGGCTGCAACCAGGGCGGCTTCCTGCGCATGCTGTACGATCGCCATCCCTTCCGTGCCGCCGTCGGCATCGACATCGCCCGCGAATCGGTGGCGCGCGCCGAGTTGCTGAAGCGCCAACGCCCGATCGACTATCGCGCCGGCAACAGCGCGGCGGCGCTGGGCCACATCTTCGACTACGCCTTCAGCCACGAGGTGCTCTACCTGCTGCCCGATCTCGCGGTCCACGCCGCCGACATGAAGGCGGCCTTGCGCCCCGGCGGCGCCTATGTCGCCGCCATGGGCTGCCACACCGACAGCGCGGTGTGGCCCCGGTGGCGCAAGGCGATTGCCGAGACCTCATCGATCCCGATCTACGATCACTCGCTGGATCGCGTCGCCAAGGTCTTCTCTGAAGCGGGCTTCTCGGTCTCGGTGCGACCGCTGGCGCTCGACGCCTTCATGCCGGTGACGGTGGGCAGCGAATACTTTCCGAAGATCGTCGACCAGCTGCGTTACTATAGCCAGGACAAGGTGCTGTTCAGGTTCGTGCGGGCGCCTTAGTCAGAGCTGGGGGCGCGCGACTCCAGTCGCGCAATCTTCCGGCTTCCGACAAAGACGCGCCACTGGAGTGGCGCGCCCCCAGCAATGAGTTAGCGCGCCCCGATCTTCTTCAACGACCGGTCGATCCAGAGCGCGCCGATCTTTTCCTGCACGCCGTTCTGGCGCAGCCGCTGGCGCAGGCTGGCGAAGTCGACGCGGTCGAGCTCCTGGTCCTGGTTGAAGCAGGAGAACACCACCGTCTCCTTGCCCGTCACCGGGTCCTTGTGGAGCTGCAGGCACTGGGCGCAGATCTCCTTCATCATGCATTGCATGGGCGAGTTGATCGATCCCAGCGCGCGGTGCTGGGCCTTGAGGTAAGGCTTCAGCACGGCATGACGCGCCAGACGCACCGCATTCATCATGCCGTCGGAGCCGATGGCCACGATGCGGTCGGCGTCGCTGAACGGGATCGGCTGCGGGCCAAGCTCGCCTGATGCGTACTGGCGCATCGCCTCCACGATGTTAGTGACGACCGCCTTGTCCTGCGGCCGGTCGACCGAGAAGCCCGGCGCCTCGTCGCAACTCCACACGACGACGTCGGCCGCGGCCTCGATCTCTTCCACCTTGTAGCGGTCGCTCACCTTCTTGTAGCCCGCGAAGTAGAGCACCTTGCTGCCGGCCTTGCGGAACGCCTGGCCGATCGAGAACAGCACGGCATTGCCCAGACCGCCGCCGGCCAGCACCACCGTCTCGCCCGGCTCGATCTCGGTCGGCGCGCCGGTCGGCCCCATCACGATCACCGGCTCGCCGGGCTCGAGCAGGACGCAGAGGTCGGACGAACCGCCCATCTCCAGGGTGATCAGCGACAGCAGGCCCTTGTCCTTGTCGACCCAGGCGCCGGTCAGCGCCAGCCCCTCCATGGTGAGCAGCGTGCCGTCCACCTTCTTGGAGCGCGCCTCGTAATTCTGCAGACGATAGAACTGGCCCGGTTCGAAGTTGCGGGCGGCGGCCGGCGCTTCGACGATGACCTCGACAATGGTGGGCGTCAGCCGGTCGACGCGCACGACTCTAGCGCGCCAGTCGCGGTTGGCTTCGGCCAGGATCGCTTCAGGCGACCGCATCGGCGCCGCAAGCTTCTCCATTGTCCGGGTCAGCACCGGATAGCCCTGCTTGGCGCCGCCCATCGCCTTCACGACATTGCCCGCGAACGAGGGATGCAGGTCGCCGAAGAACGACATGCTGCGGCCATCGCCGTGGCGGTACATCAGTACGCGCACATCCGTGGGCTTGCAGTTGCGCTCCGGCGTGGCGGGATTGCCGTCCTCGTCGAGCGCGCGGAAATACTTGCCGTCGATGAAGGCATGCGTCGCGTCTTCCCGCGCCAGCACCGTGTTGGGCTGCGTGCCCGCCGCCACCAGGATGGTCCGCGCCGGCAATGTCGCCTCGACCTTGGCGCCGTTCTGCTCGCCCGCCACCTTCAAGGCGCAGGCGTGGCCGTTGGCATCGACTTCGACGGCAACAGGCGAGAGGCCTTCGACGAAGCGGATATCCTCCTCCAGCGCCTTGAACACTTCCTCGTGGTTCAGCGTATAGGACGGCGATTCGATCAGGCGGCGGCGATAGACCAGCGATACGCCGCCCCAGCCGTTGACCAGCCCGGCGATGTCGGGCGTGCGGCCTTCGCGCTCTGCCGCCCCGCGCTCGGCACGGATGGCCTTGGCATGGCCCAGGAATTCCTGCGCGATCTCGCGTTCCTCGTCATTCCAGGCGGCACTCACCGCCGCCTCGCCACGCTCGGCGACCAGCGTCTCGTGTCGCGCCAGGAATTTCTCGACCTGCAGCGGATAGTAGGCGAGCGATTCGGTGGCGGTGTCGATGCCGGTG
>JAUXRT010000343.1 GCA_030681635.1 Reyranella sp. | reverse complement strand
CGCACGAGGAAGGTGCCGAGCAGGGAGAGCGAGAAAGCGAGGATGGCGAGCAGGACCGTCCAGCTCTTCAGCGAGTCGCGCTTCTCGACGACGATGGCGGAGTGCAAGAGCGCCGTGCCGGCGAGCCACGGCATCAGCGAGGCGTTCTCGTCCGGATCCCAGAACCAGAAGCCGCCCCAGCCGAGGATGGAGTAGGCCCACCACGAGCCCAGGGCGATGCCGAGGGTGAGGAAGCACCAGGCGGCGAGCGTCCACGGCCGCACCCAGCGCGCCCAGGCGGCGTCGACGCGGCCTTCGAGCAAGGCGGCGATGGCGAAGGCGTAGGTGACGGAGAAGCCGACGTAGCCCAGGTAAAGCAGCGGCGGATGGAAGGCGAGGCCGGGATCTTGTAGCAGCGGGTTGAGGCCGTTGCCGTCGAGCGGCGCCGGCGAGACGCGCTCGAACGGGTTCGAGGTGAAGAGCAGGAAAGCGAGAAAGCCCACGCCGATCAGCGCCTGGATGGCGAGCACGCGGGCCCGCAGCGTATCGGGGAGACCGGCGCCGAAGATCGCGACCGCCGCGCCGAACAGCGCGAGAATCAGCGCCCACAGCAGCATCGAACCCTCGTGGTTCCCCCAGACGCCGGAGATCTTGTAGAGCAGCGGCTTGGCGGAGTGCGAGTTGGCGACGACGTTGGCGACGGAGAAGTCGGATGTGACGTAGGCCTGCGTCAGCGCGCCGAAGGCCACGATGACGAGGAGGCACTGCGTGAGGGCGGCAGTGCGACCGAGGTCCATCAAGCGGATATCGCCTCGCGAGGCACCGAGCAACGGCAGCGTGCCCTGCACCAGCGCGACGGCCAGCGCGAGGATCAACGCAAAGTGGCCGAGTTCGGGGATCATGTCTTCCGGACCGCGGGCCTCTGGCCCGCCTCATGAGCGAGCCGGAGGCTCGCGGTCCAACTGAGCATGACGCTCACTTCTTTCCGTCTTTCCATTGGCCAGAGTCTTTCAGCGCCTTCGCAACCTCGGGCGGCATGTAGTTTTCGTCGTGCTTGGCCAAGATCTCGCGGGCAGCAAATACGCCATCAGAACCAAGCGACCCTTCAGCCACAACCCCCTGCCCCTCGCGGAACAAGTCCGGTAGCAGACCGCGATAGACGACATCGACCGTCTTGTTCGTGTCGGTGACCTTGAAGCGCGTCACCTGGCCATCCGGAGATTTCGTGACGCTGCCGGCCTCGACCAGACCGCCCATGCGGAAGCGGCGCTCCGGCGGGATCTGCTTCTCGGCGATCTGGGTCGGCGAATAGAAGAAGACGATGTTGTCGCTGAGCGCCGTCAGCACCAAGGTGGCGGCACAGCCCAGCACGGCGACGGAGCCCAGGACCAGCCACAGGCGCTTGCGCTTGGGAGTCATTTCTTTCTCTCGAGTCCGCGCGCGGCCAGTTCACGGCGCACTCGGTTACGGGTGGCGAGCGACGAGACCAAGAGGCCGCCCAGGATCACCAGCGCCACCAGGTAGGCCGACATGACGTAGACGGCATGGGCGCTCATGCCTGCAGCTCCGCATTCTCGAGCCGGCGGCGGTCGATCTCGGTGTCGGTGCGCAGCAGCACCAGCAGCACGAACAGCAGAAACAGCGTCGCCGCCATCCAGAGCAGCGGGATCAGGATCGAGGGATGGATGCTGGGCCCGCCCAGGCGCGCCACCGAGGCGGGCTGGTGCAGCGTGTTCCACCAGTCGACTGAGAATTTGATGATCGGCAGGTTGATGACGCCGACCAGCGCCAGGATGGCGGCGGCGCGATCGCCGCGCTCAGGCTCGTCGTAGGCGCGGCTCAAGGCGATGTGGCCGAGATAGAGGAAGAACAGCAGCAGCATGGAGGTCAGGCGCGCGTCCCACACCCAGTAGGCGCCCCACATCGGCCGGCCCCACAGCGCGCCGGTGAGCAGGCAGACGGCGCAGAAGCCGGCGCCGACCGGGGCCGAGGCGCGCGCCATCAGTGCCGCCAGCGGATGGCGCCAGATCAGCAGCGAGGCGCCGAGGCCGGCCAGCAGCGCATAGCCCGCCATGGCGAGCCAGGCGGAGGGCACGTGCACGAACATGATGCGCACCGTGTCGCCCTGCTGGTAGTCGGGCGGCGACTGGATCAGCGCCATGTAGAGGCCGACCGCCAGCATCAGCACCGTCGCGAAGGCGAGGCTGGGCAGCACGCGCTGGCTGAACCGGCGGAAGCGCGCGGGATTGGCGAGGAAGTGCAAGTCGGCCATCTGCTCTATCTATCCAAACGACCTATCTATCCAAACACTGGCATGAGTCTATTCGCCAAATTCACTCACCAGCCTGCCGCAAGGCCGCGGCAATCGCCCACGGCGTGGTGGCCAGCGCCACCAAAGCCAGTGCCGCCAGAACCGCCAAATGAGCGCCGAAATCGCCCCCTGTTGCCAGTGCCTCGACGGCGCCTGAACCAAAGATCAGCGTCGGCACGCAGAGCGGCAAGGCCAGCAGAGCCAGCAAAGCGCCCGATTTGCGCGCCCCGAGCGTCAAGGCCGCGGCCAGGCCGCCGATCAGCGACAAAGCGGGCGTGCCGACCAGCAGCGTGGCGGCCAGCGCCAGCAGGACCCCAGGTTCCAGGCCGAAGGCCACGCCCAGGAACGGCGCCAGCAGGGCGAGCGGCAGGCCGGTCACAATCCAGTGAGCACAGCACTTGGCCAGCGCGGCCAGCTCGAGCGGCCACGGCGCCAGCAGCAGGAGATCGAGCGTGCCGTCCTCGAAGTCGGCGGCGAACAGCCGATCGAGCGACAGCAGCGCCGCGAAGAGCGCGGCGCACCACAGCACACCCGCGGCGATGCGGGCCAACACATTGGCCTCGGGCCCGATGCCCAAGGGAAAGAGCGTGGTGGCGACCACAAAGAAGGCGAGCACGACGGCCACGTCGCCCGGCCGCCGCCAGACCAGCCGCAGGTCGCGCGCCACGAGAGCTGCGAAGCCGCTCATGCGAGTTCCAGGGTACGACCTGGCACGCCTAGATCGGCGTGCGTCGCCGCAATCGCGAGGCCGCCGGCGGCGAGATGTTTTTTGAGCGCGGTGCGGAAGGCCGATTGCGCCGGTGCGTCGAGGGCGTTCAGCGGCTCATCAAGGAGCCAGAGCGGCGCCTGTGTCAGGACCACGCGGGCGAGCGCCGTGCGGCGGCGCTGGCCGGCCGAGAGCGTGCGCACGGGGCGCGCCGCGAGAGGCGGGAGATCGAAGGCGACAAGGGCGCTGTCGAGCCGATTCTCCGCGGGCGGTGCCCCGCGCAGGCGCTCGGCTGCCAGCAGGTTCTCGGCCACGGTGAGATCGCCTTTCAGCCCTTCGAGATGGCCCAGCCAGGCGAGCCGGCCGCGCCACGCCTCGGGCTCGGCCCGTACATCTTTGCCCTGCCAATGGATCGATCCCGCCTCGGGGCGGACCAGCAGCGCCAGCGCACGCAACAGCGTGGTCTTGCCGCTGCCGTTGCGGCCGACCAGCGCCAGCAGTTCGCCAGAGCCGAGGGTAAAGGACAGGCGCTCGAACACTTTCCGGCCGCCGCGGCGGCAGGCCAGATCCGCTACTTCGAGGGGGAAGGACGCCATACCGCGTCGTCGTAGCACGGTGCCGTCAGGGGGCCGGAAAAGAAAAAGGCCGCCCTCTCGGGGGAGAATGAGAGGACGGCCGAAGCGCCTCCGAAGAGGCTAGAACGTGGCCTTTGGGGGGAACCACGTTCGGGGGAGATACAAAAGGAAGATGGAAACCCCCGGTGGCCGTCGCTAGGCCCAAATGGGGCATTGTTGTGGCTTTTTAATCACACCAACTTTTGGTGGTGAATGATGAAAAGGCAGGCGAAATCAACAGGTTGGCGAGTGGCTCGCCGGCCTTGCCTTATCTGAAGCGTGCGGGCTCCCGGGCCTATGAAGGCCCTGCTGCCCGCCGGACGCTTCGACCCTTACGCCCTAGGCGTAAGGGTCTGCAGCATCGCGCATCCCGTCGCCCATGAACTGGTAGGCCAAAATCACCAGGACCACGGGCACGACCGGCAGCATCAGCCACCAGTTCACGGCCACGACATTGATGTCGGTCGCCTCGTTCAGCAGCACGCCCCAGGAGGTGATGGGTGGCCTGAGGCCGAGGCCCAGGAACGAGAGCGCGGTCTCGGCCAGGATCATCGAGGGGATGGAGAGCGTCGCCGAGGCGATGAGGTGGCTCATGAAGCCGGGCAGCAGGTGGCGGCCGATGATGCGGGCGGGCTTGGCGCCCATCATCTGGGCGGCGGCAGCGTAGTCCTCCTCGCGCAACGACAGGAGCTTGGAGCGCACGGCGCGTCCCAGCCCCGGCCAGTCGAGCAGCGCCAGGATGATGTTGATTCCGCAATAGATCACCAACGGCGACCAGGTCAACGGCAGCGCCGCCGACAGCGCCAGCCACAGCGGCAGGTGCGGGAAGCTTTTTATGATCTCGGTGATGCGCTGGACGAGGCTGTCGATCCAGCCGCCGTAGTAGCCCGCCAGTCCGCCGAGGACCAACGCCAGCACGAAGGACAGGGTGATGCCGATGATGCCGATGGTGAGCGAGATGCGCGCGGCATAGACGATGCGGCTGAAGAGATCGCGTCCCAGTCGATCCGTGCCCAGCCAGAAGAACTGCCCGCCTTCGGGCGGACAGACGAAGTGGAACGTGCCGTCG
>JAUXRT010000337.1 GCA_030681635.1 Reyranella sp. | reverse complement strand
GATGTTGCCGACCTCGGCCCCGCGCCAGCCGTAGATCGACTGGTCGTCGTCGCCGACGCAGCAGACGTCTTCGGTGCCTTGCGCCAGCAGGCGAAGCCAGAGGTACTGGGCCACGTTGGTGTCCTGGTACTCGTCGACCAGTATGTGGCGGAAGCGGCGGTGATAGATCGCCAGGATATCGGGATGCTTCTGCCACAGGGTCACGCAGTGCATGACGAGGTCGCCGAAATCGACGGCGTTCACCTCGGCCAGGCGCTCCTGGTACTGGCGGTAGATATCGGCCGCCTTGCCGCCCGCGAATTCGCCCGCTTCGTCGCCGGACACCTTCTCCGGCGGCAGGGCGCGGTCCTTCCAGCGCTGGATGATGCCGCTCAGCACCCGCGCCGGCCATTTCTTGTCGTCGATGCCCTCGGCCTGCAGAAGCTGCTTGATCAGCCGGGTCTGGTCGTCGGTGTCGAGGATGGTGAAATTGCTTTTCAGGCCGACCAGCTCGGCATGGCGGCGCAGCACGCGCACGCCGATGGCGTGGAAGGTGCCCAGCCACATGCCGTCGGCCGCGCCGCCGATCAGACTCGCCACGCGGTCGAGCATTTCGCGCGCCGCCTTGTTGGTAAAAGTGACCGAGAGTATCTGGGAGGTCCGGGCCCGGCCGGTGATCAGCAGATGAGCGATGCGCGAGGTCAGCACGCGGGTCTTGCCGGTGCCGGCACCGGCCAGCACCAGCAACGGCCCGCCCTGGTGGGTCACGGCCACCCGCTGCTCCTCGTTCAGCCCATCGAGATGGGCTGTGGACGAAACGGCGCGCCGCGCCGGCTCGGCCTCGGCCGGGGCGGGATCGTCGGTGATTTCGAACGGGTCGGCGGAGGGCGCCATGCACCGTCATATAGCAATCGGCGCGGCGGACGCCTATCTTCCAGACTGTGGACGCGCCCACTGTAAATGTAGGGGTGTAGGAATGGCCCGAGGGTTGAACGGCTCCGCCAACGGTACGGGTCACTTTCCGACCGGCGAGGAAGGCGTCGAGGCACGGACGCCCAGGCAGTCGTCCAACGTGCCGCAGGCCATTTCCGAAGTGCTGCCGGCCGTGATCGGGCTGAAAACCACCATTCCGGAGAACCGCCGCTCGGCCCAGACCCTGGGGTCCGAGCGCGAGGGCCACGGCATCGTGATCGACGACAAAGGCCTGATCGTCACCATCGGCTACCTGATCATGGAAGCCGACACCGTCACCATTACCGACATCGAAGGCAGCGAGTGGCCCGCCCATATCGTGGGTTACGACTATGAGAGCGGCTTCGGCCTGGTGCGCGCCGATGCGCCGCTGGACATCAAGCCGATGCGCTTCGGCGATTCCGACATATTGTCGCTGCGCAGCGAGGCCGTCGTCGTAGGCTATGGCGGCGAGAAGGCGATGCTCAAGGTCAAGGTCGCCAGCCGCCGCGAGTTCGCGGGCTACTGGGAATACCTGCTCGACAACGCGATCTTCACCGTCCCCGCCTATCCGCTATGGGGTGGCTCGGCGCTGGTCGGCCCGGATGGCGCGCTGCTGGGCGTCGGCTCGCTGCTGGTGGAGGAAGCGCTGGGACCGGGCGCGGCGGCCTTTCCCGGCAACATGTACGTGCCGATCAACCGGCTGAAGCCGATCTTCTCCGAACTGGTGTCCAAGGGCCGATTGTCGACCCCGCCGCGGCCCTGGCTCGGCATCTATACCCTCGAGCACATGGGTCGGCTCGTGATCGGCGGCATTTCCGACGGGGGTCCGGCCGATCGCGCCGGCCTGCAGCGTGGCGACGTTCTCCATGCCCTGAACGACGAGGTGCTGGACGACATCGCCGACTTCTATCGCAAGCTGTGGGACAGCGGCCCGGCCGGCACGACGGTCCGGCTGCGCATGGAACGCGACAACGATGCCTTCGAGGTTGCGGTCCGTTCGGGCGATCGGGGCAGCTATCACAAGTACGGCTCCGACTGACGCTGCGGCCCCTGGCGCCTGTGAGCAGACGCCCTGTGAATAGTCCGGCGCGGCGCGCTTTGACTCGGGCCGCGCACGCTGCATAGGTTCCTTGCAAGCATCGAACGCGCAGGGGAGACACACCGATGGCCAGGGCCTTTGCCTCGCAGGCGGACATGGTGGACAAGAAGATCACCTTCAGCCGCCTGTCCGAGCACGCCTACGCCTTCACGGCCGAGGGCGATCCCAACACCGGGATCGTGGTCGGCGACGACGCGGTGATGGTGATCGATGCCCAGGCGACGCCGAAGATGGCCGAGCAGGTGATCGAGCGCATCCGGACCGTCACCGACAAGCCGATCAGGTACGTGGTGCTGTCGCACTATCATGCGGTCCGCGTGCTGGGCGCCAGCGGCTATAATCCCGAGCACATCATCTGCAGCGAGGCGACGCGCGAGATGATCGTCGAGCGCGGCGCCCAGGACTACAAATCCGAGCTCCAGCGCTTCCCGCGCCTGTTCCAGGCCGCCGAGACCATCCCCGGCCTCACCTGGCCCACCATCACCTTCAACGACCGCATGACCTTGTGGCTGGGCAAGCTGCAGGTCGACATCATCCACGCCGGCCGCGGCCACACCAAGGGCGACACGATCGTCTGGCTGCCCGAGGAGCGCACCCTGTTCAGTGGCGACCTCGTCGAATACGGCGCCACGCCCTATTGCGGAGATGCTCACTACACGGACTGGCCCGAGACGCTGCAGAAGCTGCGCGACCTCAAGGCCGAGGCGTTGGTGCCCGGGCGCGGCGATGCGCTGATGGGCGCGGGCGCCGTCGAAGAAGGCATCGCTGGCACCCAGGCGTTCCTGGCCGACCTCTACAAGGCCGT
>JAUXRT010000322.1 GCA_030681635.1 Reyranella sp. | reverse complement strand
CCGTGCCGATGAACGCCAAGCTGCACGCCAAGGAATTCGCCTTCATCCTGGAGAACTCCGGCGCCAGGCTCTGCTTCGTCACCCCGGATCTCGCCGGCACGATCGCCGAGGCGGCGCGGGAAGCGCCGGAGCTGAAGGAGATCGTCGACACCACGACGCGGGCCTATACCTTCATGGCAGTGGGCGATCCCGGCCCGATGGCCGATGCCGAGCCCACCGATCCCGCCTGGCTGTTCTACACCTCGGGCACGACCGGCCGGCCCAAGGGCGCCACGCTCACGCACCGCAACCTGCTGGCGATGACGCTCAACTACTATGCCGACGTCGACCGGCCATCGCCCGGCGGCTCGATCGTGCACGCCGCTCCGATCAGCCACGGCTCCGGCCTGTGGAACTTCCCGCTGCTGGCGCGCGGCGCGGTCCAGGTCTTCCCCGAGAGCGGCCATTACGAGGTGCCGGAGACGGTCGAGCTGATGAACCGCTGGCCCGATTGCAGCATCTTCCTGGCGCCGACCATGGTGAAGCGGCTGATCGAGCATGGCAGCGTCTCGGCGCTGAAGCCCGGCGCACTGCGCCTCATCAGCTACGGCGGCGCGCCGATGTACGTGAGCGACCTCAAGCGCGCCATGGAGACGCTGGGCAACGTGCTGACCCAGCTCTACGGCCAGGGCGAGAGCCCGATGACGATCACCCATCTCAGCCGTGAGATCCATGCCGAGCGCGACCATCCGCGCTGGGAGGCCAGGCTCGCCTCGGCCGGCATCGCCGACACCTGCATCGAAGTCCGCGTCGTCGACGAGGACGGTCGCCAGGTTCCGACCGGCGAAGTCGGCGAGATCATTGCCAAGGGCGACACGGTGATGTCGGGCTACTGGAACAATCCCGAGGCCACGGCGCGCTCGCTGCGGGGCGGCTGGCTGTGGACCGGCGACGTCGGCGCCTTCGACGAGGAGGGGTTTTTGACCCTGAAGGACCGCTCCAAGGACATGATCATCTCGGGCGGTTCCAACATCTATCCGCGCGAGATCGAGGACGTGCTGAACCTCCATCCCGCCGTCGCCGAATGTTCGGTGGTCGGCCGCCCGCACCCGGAGTGGGGCGAGGAAGTCGTGGCCTTCATCGTGCCCCGGCAAGGGGCGAGCGTAAAACCCGCCGAACTCGACCGCCTCTGCCTCGACAATATCGCGCGCTTCAAGCGGCCGAAGGATTACAAGTTCCTGGATGCCTTGCCGAAGAACAACTATGGCAAGATCCTAAAAACCGAACTCAGAACGAAGCTTTAGGGGGAACCATGGGCAGCATGATCGATTTCAAGCGTCCCGACGGCAGCACCTGCAAGGGCTATGCCGCCGAAGCCGGTAAAGGCAGGCCGGGCATCGTCGTGATCCAGGAATGGTGGGGGCTGAACGACCAGATCTGCGGCGTCGCCGACCGCTTCGCGCGCGCCGGCTACAATGCGCTGGCGCCCGACCTCTACAAGGGCCGCGTGACGCAGAAGCCGGACGAGGCCAACCACATGATGAGCGGCCTCGATTTCGTCGGTGCCTCGGATCAGGACATCGCCGGCGCCGTGAAGCATCTGGCCGGTATCGGCGGCAAGGTGGGCGTCATGGGCTTCTGCATGGGCGGCGCGCTCACGATCGCGGCCTGTGCGCGCATCGGCGGCATCGCCTGCGGCGTGCCGTTCTACGGTATCCCGCCGGCCCAGCTCGCCGATCCGGCCAGGATCAAGGTGCCGCTGCAGGGTCACTTCGCCAACAAGGACGACTGGTGCACGCCGGACGCCGTGAACGCGCTGGAGAAGACCATGAAGGGCGCGGGCCACAGCCCGGAGATCTTCCGCTACGATGCCTTGCACGCCTTCGCCAGCGAGCGCAGCGAGGCCTATGACGTGAAGTCGGCCAATGCCGCGTGGGAGCGCATGCTGGCCTTTCTGGGCAAGCACCTCTGAGCGACACGCCTCCGATGGCGCGGCCAGCGCTCGGCCTCGTCATCGTCGGGCTGGGCGCCTCGCTGGCGCCGCTCGACATCGCCGTCAACGTGGCGCTGCCGGCGATCACCGGCCATTTTGGGCTGACCCTGGGCGACGTGCAGTGGCTGGTGATCTGCTACGTGCTGGTCTACGGCTCGCTGATGCTTGTGTGCGGCAAGCTGGGCGACCTGTTCGGCCATCGCCTGATCTTCCAGATCGGCCTCGGGATTTCCGTCGTGGGCTGCGCGGCCTGCGCCGCGGCGCCGGACTGGCCGCTGTTCTTGTGGGCGCGCGCGGGCCAGGGCGTCGGCACGGCGCTGGCGCTCTCCTGCACGCCGGCCCTTGCCACCTCGCTCTTCCCCGAAAGCCAGCGCACCAAGGCGCTGGCGGGCTTCGCCAGCTCGATGGCGCTGGCGGCTGCCGTGGGTCCGTTCCTGGGCGGCGTCCTGGTCGAGTTGTGGGGATGGCCCGCGGTCTATTGGGTCCGCGTGCCGATCGCCCTCTTGGCGCTGGCCCTGTCGGCCCTGTTGCCGTCGCCCAAACGCCAGTCCCGGCCGTTCGACGCCCTGGGCGCGCTGCTGCTGGCGGCCTGCATGAGCGCGCTGCTGCTGTCGCTGGTCTTCTCCCAGCGCAAGGAGGTGCCGGGCCTCTGGGCGCTGGCGCTGTTCGTCGCGGCGCTGGCGGTGCTGATGGCCTATGTGCGGCGCGCCAACCGCGTGGCTGAGCCGATCATCCGGCCGTCGCTGTTCGCCGATGCACGGTTTACGATTCCCAACCTGCTGAACGTGCTGGCCAACCTGGCGGGCTTCGCCATCCTGCTGCTCACGCCCTACTACCTGGTGAACGTGCTAAAACTCTCGGCCCTGCTGACCGGCGTGGTCCTGGCGATGGCGTTCGCCGGAAGCCTCACGGGCGCACCGCTGTCGGCGTTCCTGGTGCGCCGCATCGGCCAGCGGCCGACCGCCTTCGCCGGCGTGGCCTGCGTCGGCCTCGGCCTGCTGCCCCTCGGCTTCACCGGCGCCGGCACGCCGGTCGTCGTGGTGGCCCTGCTGCTGATCCTCGAAGGCGTGGGCCAGGGCTTGCTCACCGTCGCCTACACCGATATCGTGACCGAGACCCTGCCGCCGCGCGACCGTGGCGTGGCCGGCAGCCTCGCCTTGCTCACGCGCACGCTGGGCGTCGTGGGCGGCGCCTCGGTGCTGACGGCGCTGCATGCCTATGGCGCCGGGGGCCTGACGGGGATCGACGGCTTTCTCGCGGGCTATCGCTTTGCCTTCACGGTGGCAGGCGGAGGCCTGCTGGTGGCGCTCGCTCTATCCTGCGCCGTGCCGCGCGTCTGGTTCGCGGCGCGTTAGCGCGAGGCGGCGAGGCCGGTGATCGGGCAGTCGTGAAGGAAATCCTGCCAGAGGGCCGGGTCCTGTCCCTCCGGCAGCTTGGCCTGGCAATCCACGAAGCGGAAATCTTTGAGGCCCGCCTCGGCGAAGACCCGTGCGTAAGTCTCGGGCGCCAGCCAGAAATTGTCGAAGCCGAAGCTCGTGCCGTCCGGCTTGGGAAAGGTGTAGCGGATGCGCGAGCCCTCGCGGCGCGGCAGCTCGGTGTCGCGCGAGAAGCCATAGGTGGCAAAGGAGCCGTATCGTTCCATGGCGTTGCGTGGATTGTCGTTCATGCCGATGAGGCGTCCGCCCGGCTTCAGATTGGCCCGGACGCTGCGGGCAAAGGCCAGCAGCTCATCGGCCGTGCGTGCGTAATTGAACAGGTAGCAGGCGACCACCAGGTCGAAAGCGCCGATGGTGCCGAGATCGGCGGCGTCGCCGACCTGATACGAAAGGCCCAGTCTCTCCTGTCGTTCGATGGCCCGCGCCTGTTCCACCATGGCGCTCGACAGGTCGATGCCAAGGACCGAACCGGCGCCGCGACGCGCGAAGGCGCGTGAATAGGTGCCCTCGCCGCTCGGCAGGTCGAGGATGGCGAGGCCACGGACGTCACCCGCGAGATCGAACAGCGTCGGCGCTTCCACGACGATGCGGAACGGGAGCTGCTTGGAGGCGGCATACTCGGCCGCGATGTCGTCATACTCGGCGTGATGGGGAGCGCGTTCGGCCATGAATCCGTGATACTTTCAGGGCTCGGGACTAGCAAGTGGGGGAGATCGCAGCATGCTCACGATCCGCCTGGTGAAGACGGCCATGGTCGCCTCGACGGCGTTGTTCGCGTTGCTGGTGACCTTCAACAATCTCACCGACTACAACTCGAACTACCAGTTCGTACGCCATGTGCTCAACATGGACACGACGTTTCCCGGCAACGCCCTGATGGGGCGGGCGATCACCGCGCCGGCCGTGTGGACCGTGGGCTACTGGGCGATCATCGCCACCGAGGCCGCGGTCGGGCTCACGCTGGCCTTTGCCGCGGTGCAGCTCGCGGTCAATCTCAGGTCGAGCGCCGCCGGCTTCAACGCCGCCAAGAAATATGCCGTCATCGGCGCCGGCCTGGGATTTCTCCTGTGGTTCACCGGCTTCATGGTGGTGGGCGGCGAGTGGTTCGCGATGTGGCAGTCCCAGGACTGGAACGGACAGGAGCCGGCGTTCCGCTTCTACATGACGCTGCTCGCCGTCGTCATCTTCCTCAACCAGCCGGACGGAGAGCTCGACGCGCGTCGCCTCAGGTGAGCTTGATGTTGCCCCGCTTGATGATGTCGCCGAACATTGCAGTCTCCAGGGCGATGCGTGCGTTGAAGTCGGCCGGGCCGAGGTAGGTCACGCGCATGCCGCCAGTGTGCACCTTGGCCATGATGTCGGGCGCGCGCAGCGCCGCGGCGATCGCCTGGTCGAGCT
>JAUXRT010000435.1 GCA_030681635.1 Reyranella sp. | reverse complement strand
CGGCGGTGTCGAGCAGCATCTCGCGCGTATCGTGATCCATCGTCGGTCTCCTCAACGCAGGCCAAGGCCGCGGGCGACGATGCCGCGCAGGACCTGGGTGGTGCCGCCCTGGATCGTGTACGAGGGCGCCATCATGGTGGCGTACTGGGCGACGTCGAGGAAATCGGCCATGTCCTCCTCGGTGGTCGCATCGGACTCAGCCAGCACGCGGGCGATCTCCGGCAGATCCTGCTGGTAGATCGTACCAAGATCCTTCACCAGCGCCGCCTCGATGGCCGGCGACTTGCCGCCCTGCATCATGCCGGCCACCGCGACCGACATCTGGCGCAGTGTCCACAGCCGGGCGACGATACGACCGAGAATGGCCCCTGCCCGCTTGGCCGGCTGACGGCCGAGCACGCGCACCAGCTCGCGCAGCACGTGGAAATTCTGCATGAAGCGTTCGGGACCGCTGCGCTCGAACGCGAGCTCGCTGGTCACCTGCAGCCAGCCATCGCCCTCGTTGCCGATCAGGCAGTTCTCGGGGATGAAGCAGTCGTTGAACGTCACCTCGTTCCAGTCGTGACGGCCGGCGAGATTGATGATCGGCCGGATGGTGACGCCCGGAGTCTTGAGGTCGACCAGGAGCTGGCTGAGGCCCTTGTGCCGGTCGCCGTGCTGGCCCGACGTGCGCACCAGGGTGATGCAGTAGTGATTGCGATGGGCGCCGGAGGTCCAGACCTTGGTGCCGTTGACGCGAAATCCACCCGGCACCGGCTCGGCGCGGGTGCGCACCGAGGCGAGGTCGGAACCCGAATCAGGCTCGCTCATGCCGATCGAGAAATAGCATTCACCCGCAGTGATCTTGGGCAGGATGGCCTGGCGCTGCTCCTCGCTGCCGAAACGCAGCAGCAGTGGGCCGGACTGGCGGTCGGCCACCCAATGCGCGCCGGCCGGCGCGCCGTTGCCGAGCAATTCCTCGGTGACGACGTAGCGGTCGAGGAAGCTGCGCTCGCTGCCGCCATATTGCTTGGGCCAGGTGATGCCAATCCAGCCGCGCTTGCCCAGCGCCTTGCTGAAGTCCGAGGAGCGCGTGTTCCAGCTCGCGAAACGATCCTCGGTCTTGAGACCGGGCAGCGTGTCCTTCAGGAACTGGCGCACCTCGCCGCGCAGCGCCTCGGCTTCGGGCGGCAGGTGGAACGGCGGAAATTCTAGCTTGGGAATGGACATCGTCGTTCTCTGCAGTTGGATGCCCCTTCTGTGTCGGCTAATCCTATGTCGCGCAACCAGGGAGTTTCGAGGGTCGAATGCCGCGCCGTCCACCCCGCCTGCCGCCACTCCTGGCGGAATTCGATGACGAGGAGCGCGAGGCCGTGCTGGCGGCCAACCGAGCCTTCTACCGCGCCTTCAACGATCGCGACGCCACCGCGATGGACGTGCTCTGGTCGCCGACCGGATCGCTGGTCTGCCTTCACCCCGGCCAGGCCGCCCTGCACGATCGATCGGAGATCATGGCGAGCTGGCGAGCCATCATGCGCCATCCCGAAGCGCCGCGTGTACGCTGCGCCGAGGAATGGGTGGTGGGACGCCCCGGCCTCGCCCTGGTGGTTTGTCGCGAGATCCTGGCCGACGTGCAGCTCATGGCGACCAACACCTTCACACGGTTGAGCGGCGGCTGGCATATCATCGGCCACCATGCCGGCCCGGTGCCCTCGGTCGAGACCCAGCAAACGACATCCACCCCGTCATCTACACCGACGCGCGACCCGCGCAAGCTTCACTGAGCGATCGGGCGCGCCTCGCGCAGCAGCGGCTTCAGCGTCGCGTAGGGAATGTCGACCGTGTAGGGCCCGGACGAATAGGGCCCGACCTCATATTGATTGAAATAGATCTGCAGCTTGCCGGCCTGCCAGCAATAGTGGCCGCCATCGCGCAGCGTCTTGGCGAGCTTCGCGGGCTCCAGCGCATCGTCGAAGCCGGGATTCTCGACGAACTGCTTCTTGAGATCGGCCGCCACCATCGTGACCAGTTGCGCGAGCCACCGGTCGCCCGCCACGAAGACCTCCGATGGCGGCACGACCTTGCCGGTACGCAGATCGACCAGCGTGCAGGTGATGCTGCCGTATCCGTGCGCGCCGCCGGTATAGGCCCAGAAGCCCAGCGACACGGTGACCGCGTCGGGCCACGGACGGTAGAGCGAGTAGCCGCCCTCAGCCGACCATTTCTGCTCGCGATCGACGCCCGCATCGGCCGGCGGCGTGCTTTCGCGCGCGCCCTTGGCTGCATTGTCGGCATAGATCCGGTTGATCGCGGAGAAATCGGCGGTGTTGCCGGCGAAGCGCGGATAGCTGATGTCGATCGAGTAGCTCACCTTGCCGACCTTGCCCCACTTCGCGATCGTCTGCTCCTCGACGAACGGGTAGGTGCCGGTACCGGACGCCTTGAGATCGGCGATGCGGTTTTCGTAGCGCGTCGTGAGGCAGCGGGTCATCAGGTCGGCGTCGCTGCCGGTGCAGCCCCGGTTGCGATTGACGATCCATTGTACCTGGCCCTTCTGCAGCGCCTCCTTGGCGGGGCCGCTCAGGCGTCCGAGCAGCGCGCTGTAGAGCGCCACCATCTCCCGGTCAGCCTTGGCGAGGTCCTTGTCCTTGCAGATCGCGCGGTCGATGGCGTTCGAGGCCTTGGCGCAGTCGAAGCTCGGTCCGCCCTGCGCCACCGCGGGCGTCGCTGCCGTCGCGGCAAGAAGCGCGGTCGTTGCCAACAACCTCCTCATGCCCGTCTCCATGCCTTGAGGCGACGCACCGCCTCCTCCATTTCCGCCGTCGAGCCCGCGAAGGAAATGCGCAGGGTGCCGGTGCCCCGTGCGCGATCGAAATCGACTCCCGGCGTCGTGGCCACGCCGGCTTCGCGCAGCATGCGGCTGCAGAATTCGCGGCTGTCGTTGGTGAGGTGGGAGACGTCGGCGTAGATGTAGAAAGCACCCTGCGCCGGCGTCAGGCGATCGAAGCCGGCCGCCGGCAGGCCCGCCATCAGCAGATCCCGGTTGGCGCGATAGCGCCCGACATGACCGTCGAGCTCATCGCGGCATTCGAAGGCGGCCAGGGCGGCATGCTGCGAGAGCGTCGGCACGGAGATGAAGAAGTTCTGCGTCAGCCGTTCGATCGGCCGCACGAGGTCGGGTGGCACGACGAGCCAGCCGATCCGCCAGCCGGTCATCGAGAAATACTTCGAGAAGCTGTTGACCACGATGGCACTGTCCGACACCTCGACCGCCGAGTGCGTTTCACCCTCGTAGACGATGCCGTGATAGATCTCGTCCGAGATCAGGCGCACGCCGTTGGCGGTGCACCAGTCTGCCAATGCCTTCAGCTCGGCGCGATTGACCATCGTGCCCGTGGGATTGGACGGGCTGGCCAGGATCAGGCCGTCGATCTTTCCGGCCTTCTCCAGCGCCGCCACGGTTGGCTGGAAGCGATCGGCAGCCGAGGTCGGCAGGTCGACGGCCTCGAGATTGAGGGCCGCCAGGATATTGCGGTAGGCAGGATAACCTGGCGCCGCCAGCGCCACCCGGTCGCCGGCATCGAAGCTCGCCAGGAAGGCCAGCGGGAAGCCGCCCGAGGAGCCGGTCGTCACGATGACGCGTTCCGTCGGCACGTCGGCACCATAGAACTCGCGATAGTGACGCGCGATACGTTCGCGCAACGCCGGTATCCCAAGTGCCGCAACGTAGCCGATGCGATCCGTGTCCAGCGCGGCACGCGCGGCCAACAGCGCGCCCTTGGGCGCCGGCGTACTGGGCTGGCCCACTTCGAGATGAATGACCGTCTCGCCGGCGGCTTCCTTTGCCGCCGCCGCCGCCATGACATCCATCACGATGAACGGATCGACGGCACCGGAGCGCCGCGACAGTTTTCCCGACATGACGCCGGCCCTAGGGAACGGCGAGCAGCGCGAGGCCGGCTCCGGCTGGATCGATGGCGCCCTGGCACGTGCCCGCACTGCCGCGCAACCCGCTCGGACAGGCAATGGCGTTGACGTAACCGCCCTGCCCGCGTCGCGCGGCCAGCACCTGGACGAGATTCTGTCCGGCCTCGATCGTCGCGCGCGCCACCGCCCCGGTCGCCTGCGCCGCCGTCGGTGCACCGCCGCCGGCACCGGCGAAGATGAATTCGCCGCTGCTGGGATAGGCGATGATCATCGGGCTGACGGACGTCGCCTCGGGTGTGGGCGCACCGAGCAGGATGCCGGTTCCCGGCACGACCATGCGGGCGCCGAACAACTGCCCCATCGACAGGCTGCAGGCGACGGCGCCGCCCCTGCTGTCGACCGCGACGAGACTGGAGAAGCCACCTGAATCGGCCGGCGTCCCGCCGCTGGGCGCCTGGCCGCGCCAACCTGCCAGGGCGGCGGCCCCCGCCATCGGCGACGGGGCGACATAGACACGCTGGCGCCCGAAGGTGCCGTAATTCTCGCCGGCCGGCGGCCCCGCCTGCGGTGCCGCGTTGCGCAGGGCCTCAAGGGGCATGCTGCCGCCCATCTGCGAGATCTGATCGGACAGGGTGCGGGCGAATGTTCCCTGGAAGAAGTCGACACCGCCGCGCGAACGGATCACCGCCAGGGTTCCGGCAAGTTCGGGTTGCACCAGGTTGCTGCCCTCCGCCAACCCTGCGCCAAAGATGCGCCGGGCCTCGTGGTCGCTCCCGAGGAGCGCCCCGCCAGCCTGGAGATCCCGTGCCAGGGCTCGCGACACCGGGACTCCGAACCGGGCCATCCGCTCGGCCGCCGACACAGACTGCTCCCAGCGGCCCTCGCCGTGGCGGACGTGCATCAATGTCATGGCCCGAACGCCGGTCGGTATCGAGAACGACACACCTTTGACCGCGCCGGGCGCCGCCACGGGCGCGAATACGAACGATTCAGCCGCGTTGGTCTTGCTGTTGTGGACAATGCAGGCGCCCGAGGCCCCGAGCCCGCCCGCCGACGGCAACGTGACCGCCATCGCGAAATACATGGCGACTGCAGCGTCGACGGCATTGCCGCCATTCAACAGGACTTCGCGGCCAACCTCGGCCGCGCGGCTCTCGTCGGCCGAAACGGCGGCGAACGAAGCGCCCCGGATAACCCTCGACAGGCCGGACTGTCCGGACGCCCGGCCGGCCGGATTGGCAGCACTTGCCGCCCGCTCGGAGGTCACTTCCGTCTCACTTCTGCCACAAGCCGACAGCAAAAGAACGCCCACCAGCGCCAAGCTGCGCAATTGACGTGGCCGCCGCGCGTTCCTAGCTTGCTTGCAACCCGTGCCGCCCGTGTTCAGACGCATCACCATCCTCATTTGCCTCTCGCTGCTCGCGCTGGCGCCGATTCATGCCGCCTACGCCCAACGCCTCAATCTCATACGCGACGCCGAGATCGAAAACACCATCCGAACCTTCGTCATCCCGATCTGGAAGGCGGCCGGCCTCGACCCCAATGCAGTCGAGATCATGATCGTCCAGGACAATTCCCTCAACGCCTTCGTGGCGGGCGGACAGCGGATATTCATCAACACCGGCCTGATCATGCGGACCGAGACGCCCAATCAGCTCATCGGCGTCCTGGCGCACGAAAGCGGCCATATCGCCGGCGGCCACCTGGCGCGCATGCACGAAGAGCTGCGATCACTGTCGACGATGCAGATTCTGGAGACGCTCCTGGCCGGCGGCGCCATAGCAGGCGGTGCCGCCTCGGGCGCCGGTGGCGGCCGCGGCGGCCCGACCGGCGGTGCCACCAAGGCGCCGGGATCGATCATGTCCTTCCTCAAGTATTCACAGACGCAGGAGTTCGCCGCCGATCAGGCGGCCATGGGCTATCTTCAGAAGACCGGCCAATCGCCCAAGGGCACGATCGAATTTCTCCGCATCCTGCAGAAGGAAGAGCGCATGGCGATCAGCCAGCGCGACCCCTATCTGTCGACTCATCCTCTCACGCCCGACCGCATCTCTGCGTTCGAGGAAGCAGCGAAGCGTTCACCCTACGTCAATACACTCGACTCGCCGCAATCCCTCAGCATGCACCACCGCATGGTCGCCAAGCTCTACGGCTTCATCATGCCCGATGTCGCCCTGCAGCGTTTCAGCGAGGCCGATCGCTCCGTGCCGGCGCGCTACGCCCGCGCCATCGCGCTCTATCGCAAGGGCAACCTCGGCTCGGCCCTGCTCACCATCGACGGCCTGCTGAAGGAGTATCCCAACGACCCCTACTTCAACGAGGTCAAGGGGCAGATGCTCTACGAGAACGGCCGCGCCGCCGAATCGATCACCTCCTACCGCCGCGCCGTCCAGCTGCTGCCGGCGGCCGGCATCCTGAAAATCGACCTGGCCCGCGCCCTTCTCGACACCAACAGTGTCGAGAACGACCGTGAGGCCATCCGCAACCTCGAGCTTGCCGTCCAGCAGGAAGCCGACTCGTTCGAGCTGTGGCGGCTGCTTGCCTCCGCCTATTCCAAGCAGAACAACGCCGGCATGACGTCGCTCGCCCGTGCCGAGATGGCGATCCTGCGCGGCCAGCGCGCCGAGGCGCAGTCTCACGCGGCGACCGCCGAACGCAGCCTCCAGCCCGGAACGCCGGCCTGGCAGCGCGCCCAGGACATCAAGGCCTACATCAACACGCGTCCGCGCCGCTGACGTTTGCTCCGGTCACGCCGCCGGCCCCTCACTCTCTCCCTCCGGAGTTCACGACAATGCGTTCAGCCCTTCTTGCCGTCTGTGCTGCCCTGGTCGGCGGCGGCGCCCTCGTCGCGGCCGGCCTCACCGCGCCCGCCCGCATCGCCACGCCGACGGCTGCTGCGGATAGCGGCGAGCCGAGAGCCCTGGGCAAGCAGATCCGGGAATACCTGATCGCCAACCCGGAGGTGCTGGTCGAGGCGATGCAGGAGCTGGAGCGCAAGCAGGACACCCAGCGCGACGCGGTAGCCCAGAAGGCGATCCGACAGCACAAGGCCGAGCTGCTGGCCGATCCCGACAGCCCGTTCAGCGGCAACGCCAACGGCGATGTCATCGTTGTCGACTTCAACGACTACCAGTGCCCCTACTGCAAGCGCGCGCACCAGGCCGTGAAGCAGGTCGTTGCCGCCGACGGCAAGGTCAAGGTTGTCTACAAGGACCTGCCGATCCTGGGCGAGCCGTCGCGCATCGCGGCCTTCGCTGCCCTGGCCGCGGTCAAGCAGGGCAAGCATTCCGCCCTCCACGATGCCTTGATGGAGTTCAGCGGCAAGCTCGACCGGGCCCGCATCCTGGAGATCGCGGCCTCGGTCGGCCTCGACGTGGCCCTGCTCGAAAAGGACATGGAAGATCCCAAGTTCAAGCAGCTCATCGACCGCAACATGGCGCTGGCCGGCGCGCTGGGCGTCCGTGGGACGCCGGCCTTCGTAATCGGCGATCAGTTCGTTCCCGGCGCGGTTGACGCCGCGGCGCTGAAGCAGTTGATCGCCGACGCCCGCAGGCGCTGACGGCCGACCTGCAGGCGTGGTTGCCCGCGGCCGGCGGGAAGCTCATGATCGATGCTCGCCGAATGGGAGGGCATCATGCCTGCCAAATCCATCGTCATGGCGTTCGTGCTCAGCGGCTGGCTCATCGCCCTCGTCCTGGCGGCCCTGATCGTGGCTTATACGAGCTTCTTCGGCATCGCCGTGATCGGCGTCTTCATCCTGGCCGTCAGTGTGACCCTGGACCGGGAACGCGACGGCGCCGTGGGTGCAGGCATCACGCCAGGCTTCCTCGCCCAGCAGCACAGGAGCAGGCGGGAGTTGTCGGACACCCATCGGCAGGCGCTTCATGACGAGCATTCCCGGGAAGCGCGATCGACGCGCCATGTCAGGTATCTTGGTGCCGCCATGATGCTTATCGGCCTGGGCGGCTTCTGGTTCTATCAACTCTAGCGCGACAGGGTGGCCGACAAGCCCAACGCATCCACGAGATCGGCACCCGGGCTCATCAGATAGTCGATCCTGTCGATCGCCAGCGGCGGCGCGGGCTTCGCGTCGAAGGTCAGGGTGCCGCCCTGCTCGACGAATCGTGCGACGGTATCGAGCAGCTGCGTCAGGTTCGGGGTGATCAGCACGTCGGCGGGCTGGAAGCGCCTGATGTCGCGCGCCAGATTGGCCCGGGTGGTCGACACCGGCTGTCCCATCGTCGCCGACAGCGCCTTGAGTCCGCGTTCCAGCAGGCTTGCATCGGCCAGCACCAGACGGGCCGAGTCGAGGACCGCCTTCGAATCGTAGAGCGCGGCCACGTCGCCGTTATCGATCGCC
>JAUXRT010000297.1 GCA_030681635.1 Reyranella sp. | reverse complement strand
AGGCCTTCCACGTGGATCTGCCGGTCGCCGATCTGATCCGCGACCTGACCGTCGCCGGCATCGTCCAGCGGATCGATCGCCAGGCCGGTTCGCCAGCGTCCGCGCCGGTCGTCGCCGGTGAACCGGCGGAACTGCCGCTGTCGCACGGCCAGAGCGCGTTGTGGTACCTGCATCAACTGCAGCCCGAGTCGCCGGCCTACAACATCGCCTTTGCGGTCCGCGTCCGGTCGGCCGTGGATGCGGCGGCGCTGCGGGCGCGCGTGGGCGCGCTGGTGGAGCGCCATCCGCAGCTGCGCCGGGCCTATCGCGAAACCGACGCCGGCCTGCGCCAGGTGCTGGCGCCCGCGCGCGATGTGTTCACGGTGTTGGAGGTCGCCGGCGCCACCGAGCAGGAGCTCCGGCAACGCGTGGTGGACGACTACCGCGCCCCGTTCGATCTGGCCGCTGGCCCGCTGATCCGGGTGTCGTTATTCAGTCGCGCTGCGGGCGATCACGTGCTGCTGTTCACTGTCCACCACATTGCCGCCGACGCGTGGTCGCTGTGGCGAATGATGGAAGAACTGCGCGCCGGCAACGATCTCGCGGCCCCCGTGTACCGCTATGCCGACAAGCTGACCGACGAAGCCGCGTTCCTGCAGAGCCCGGCTGCAGCCGCGGCGTGGGCGTACTGGACCGACGAGCTGGCCGGCGAGTTGCCGGTGCTGAACCTGCTGACCGACAAGCCGCGCCCGGCCGTGCCAACGCTGGCAGGTTCGTCAGTGCCGTTCAGTCTCGACGCGCACGAGAGCGAGCGGCTGCAGGCGCTGGCGCGGCAGACCGGCACCACGCTGTACGCCCTGCTGCTCGCCGCGTTTCAAGCGCTACTGTTTCGCTATACCAACCAGGCCGACATCATCGTCGGCTGTCCGGTGGCCGGCCGTAACCAGGCGGCGTCGGCGCCGACCGTTGGCTATTTCGTCAACCCGGTGGTGGTGCGGGCGCGAATTGAACCCGAGGAAACCTTTGACGCGCTGTTGAGCGACACGCGCCGCCGCCTGCTGAACGCCATCGCGCACCAGGATCTGCCGTTCCCACTGGTTGCCGAACGCTTTGGCGGCGCGCGCGATCCCGGCCGCTCGCCGATCTTCCAGGCCGCGTTCGTCATGCAGCAGTTGCAGCAGGACGCCTCCGGCTTTGCCGCGCTCATGGCGCCGGCCGATCCGCCGGTGCAGATCGAGTGGGGCGGCATGCAGCTCGAGCACTACCTGCTGCCGCAGCAGGAAGGGCAGTTCGACCTCACGCTGGAGATGGTGCACGCGCATGGCGCCTGCCACGGGTTGCTGAAGTACAACACCGACCTCTGGCACGCCGCGACCATCGAGCGCATGGCGGCGCATTTCAGGACGCTGCTGCACTCGATTGCCGACGCACCCACCAAGCGGGTGAGCCGGCTGCCGATGGTACCGGATGACGAGCGGGCCACGCTGGCGGCGATGTCGAACGGCCCGCGCCGCGACTACGACTTGCCGCGCCCGTTGCATCGGTGGATCGAGGACCAGGCGCACCGCACGCCAGGGGCGATCGCGTTGGAGCTCGATGGCCGGACGCTGACGTACGCCGAGTTGAATCGTCGCGCCAACGGCGTCGCGCGACTGTTGCAGGCGGCCGGCGTTGGCATTGGCGACCCGGTGCCGATTGCCGCCGAGCGCGGCGTCGAGTTGGTCGTGGGCTTGCTCGGCGCGCTGAAGTCCGGCGGCGCCTACGTGCCACTCGACCCGGATTATCCGCCAGCGCGGCGGGACTTCATGATTGCGGATCTTTCGGCGCGCGTGATTCTCGACGCCGACCGCATTCGCAAGGCGGCGGCCGCGGGCCGCGACGAGAACCTGCCGTACGAGGGCTCGCCGGACGCGCTCGCCTACACGATCTACACCTCCGGCTCGACCGGCATGCCGAAAGGTGCACAGAACACCCACCGCGGCATCGTCAATCGCCTGTGCTGGATGCAGGAGGCGTTCGCGCTGACACCGGACGATCGTGTGCTGCAGAAGACGCCGTACAGCTTCGACGTGTCGGTGTGGGAGTTCTTCTGGCCGCTGATGGTAGGGGCGCGGCTGGTGCTGGCGCGGCCCGACGGCCATCGCGACAACCACTACCTGGCGACGCTGATTCAACAGGCGGGCATTACGACGCTGCACTTCGTACCGCCGATGCTGCACGCGTTTCTCGACGAGCCGGGCGCGGGCGCGTGCACGTCGCTACGCCGCGTGGTGTGTAGCGGCCAGGAGTTGCCCGCGTCGGTGCGGAGCCGCTTCTTCGAGGTGCTGCCCGGGGCGACGCTGCATAACCTGTATGGCCCCACCGAAGCGGCGGTGGACGTGACGTGGCACGCCTGCCGTCGCGGCGACCAGCGGACGTTCGTGCCAATCGGCGCGCCGATCGCCAATACCTCGATCTATGTCCTGGACCGC
>JAUXRT010000431.1 GCA_030681635.1 Reyranella sp. | reverse complement strand
CCCTTCGGCAGCTGGGCGGCGATGGCGTCGACCCGGTTGGGCGGCGCGCGCCGGGCGCCTTGCAAGCGCACCGGCACGTTGGCGGCATCGTCGGCCAAGCGAGCGTCGATGACGATGAGGCCGGCCTCGTCCTGCAACATGCGGCGTGCCGTGACGTTGTCGACCATGTTCGGCCGGGGCGAGACCGGCGCGCCGGCTAAGCGCGCGCCAACCTGCGACCAGGCGATGTTGTTCATGAAGGCATCGACGTAGCCGCCGGCGTTGGCGCCGAAGTCGAGGTGGTAGGCATGCTCGTACATGTCGAGCGCCAGCAGCGGCGTGCCGCCGGCCATGCCATGCGTGTGGTCGGCCGCCCAGACGTTCGACAATGTGCCGTCTCTGTCGCCTCGACGGGGCGAGCGCGTCAGCACCACCCAACCCGATCCGCCGCCCAGCGCCTTGCCCATGGCGACGAATTCGGCCCGCCATTTGGCGAGCGATCCGAAATCGCGCGTGATCGCTTCGGCGAGGGCGCCGCCCCCGTTCGCGCTGGAGGGATCGCCGCCACCGCCTTCGCCCAGGCACTCGAAGTAGACCTCGTGCAGCAGCATCGAGTTGGTGGCGATCAGCTCCTCGCGCTTCAGCCCGTTCAGGTGAAAGCCCGGCGCGCCGGCCGGATCGAGGACGGCGAGCTCGCCCTTGATGGCGTTCAGCCGGCGCACGGCGCCGCCGTAGTTGTTCTCGTAGTGGCTGGCGATCAGCCGGGCGGAGAGGGCTTTTAGCCGGGCCGGCTTGAAGGAGATGGGACGGGCTTGGAAAGACATGGTTCGAGTGTCCTTTGAGTCGGTTGTGGTCATCGAAGAAGCTTCACGGGGCCTTTGATCGCCTTCCAGGCGTAGTGCCCTCCGGCGATGTAGCGGGCGTCGAACCCGGCCTTGCGGAGCGTGATCGCTGTCTCGCAGCCGATGTGGAAGCCATAGACGCAGAAGGTGACGACGGGCTCGGTCTTCGACAGTTCGCCGATCCATTCGTCGACTCGTTCCGGATCGCGCCACACTGCGCCTTCCATGATGTCCTGCGCCTTGGTGGTGTAGTGGCGGGGCCGCGCATCGATGATCTGGACGGGCGCTCCCGCCGCGAGCATTGCCGTCACTTCCTCGACGGAAATCGCCGGCACATCGGCGAACTGCTTCTGAACGAGCCGTCGCGGTGGTTCCATCTTGACCGCGTCCTCATAGCGCCCTTGCGCCGCAGCCCACTCGATATTGCGCATGAACGAGGCGATGTAGGCGGTCGCATTGGCGCCGAAGTCGAGATGATAGGCGTGCTCGTACATGTCGAGGGCCAGGATCGGGATGCCACCGGCAATACTCTGGCGATGGTCCGTGGCGTTCTGGTTGATCAACCGGCCGTCACGCGGCACGTAGGTCAGCAGCGCCCAGCCGGAGTCGTCGGCCAGTCCCGTTGCCAGGGCGATGAATTCCTGCCGCCAGCGGTTGACCGAACCGAAATCGCGCACGAGCGCGGCGGCCATCATTTCCGGCACGGCCCGGCCGTCGCCGCCCAGACTGGCGAAGTAGAGCTCGTGCAGGAGTGTCGAATTGAGGGCGGCGCTTTCCTCGCGCTTCAGCCGGCTGAGGACGTGCGCCGGAGTCGTCGATGGATCGAGCGCCTCGAGTTCCGCGGTCAGGGCATTCAGGCGATTGAGCGCCCCGCCATAGTTGTTTTCATAGTGGCTCTCGATCAGGCGCGCCGAGATGCCATTGAGGGTCCAGGGACGGCAGAAAAGAGGTGCAATCTGATATTTCATATCGAGGCTCCAGAAGTTCAGGCTCGCCAGAACGGTTGGCGCATTCGACGTGCTGATTTGTCCGGCCGAGCTTGAAGAAGCATCTGTTTTTTGCTGGTGATACACTTGTTTCAAAGGCAACATAGGCTTGTTTTATGGGGATGCAAGAAGAAAATGATACAAGTGTTGCGTTTACTATTTGTAGTATGATACGGATGCACAATGTCGACGAATAGTGAGACCCCGGAGCGCGCGCGGTGGCTGCTGCTGATCCATCAATTGCCGGCCAAGCCCGCCTACGCGCGGGTAAAAATCTGGCGGCGGCTGAAGGGGCTGGGCGCGGTCACGGTGAAGAACTCCGTCTACGCACTGCCGGCTAACGCCGAGACCCAGGAAGACTTCGCCTGGCTGGTCAAGGAGATCGCCGAGCTGGGCGGCGAGGCGTTCGTCTGTGAGGCGCTGCTCGTCGACGGAATCGGCGACGGTGAGGTCCAGGCGCTGTTCGATGCCGCGCGCGACGAGGACTACGCCGAGATTTCCACCGCGGCGCGCGAGCTTGCCGGCGCCAACGCGCCGCGCGCCGAACGCGCGACCCAGGTGGCGCGGCTGCGCAAGCAGCTCGACGAGATCATCGCCATCGATTTCTTCGGCGCCGATGGGCGCGAACCGGCCGAGGGGCTGGTGTCCGGCCTCGAGGCCGGCCTGAACGAGGCCAGTTTGCAAGGGGAGGTCAACGCCGTGACCACGACCGAAATCAAAACTGTATCGGAGCCGTTGAAGAATCGTGTCTGGGTGACGCGTCAGGGCGTGCAGGTCGATCGCATCGCCTCGGCCTGGCTGATCCGCCGCTTCATCGATGACGCGGCGCGGTTCAAGTTCGTGCCGGGCACCGGCTATGTCGCCCAGCCGGGCGAGCTGCGCTTCGACATGTTCGAGGGCGAGTTCACGCACCGGGGCGATCGCTGCACCTTCGAGGTGCTGCTGGCCGAGGCGAAGCTTGATGATCCGGCCCTGGCCGCAATCGGCGAGATCATCCACGACATCGATCTCAAGGACGGCAAGTACGGACGCGAGGAAGCCGCGGGCGTTCGCAGCCTGATCGCCGGCATCGCCGCCTCGCACGTCGACGACACCCAGCGTCTCGAACGCGGCGCCGTCCTTCTCGACGACCTCTATCGCTCGTTCGCAGGCAAAGGTGGCAAGAAATGAAAGACCATGGCGTTCCCTTCGGCGAGGCGATGAAGGTGTGGGCGCGTGTCGCCGCGCTCTCGTTCGGCGGGCCGGCCGGCCAGATCGCGGTCATGCATCGCATCATCGTCGAGGAGAAGAAGTGGATCGGCGAGCAGCGGTTCCTGCAGGCGCTGAACTACTGCACCCTGCTGCCCGGTCCCGAGGCGCAGCAACTCGCCATCTACATCGGCTGGTTGATGCACAAGACCAAGGGTGGGCTGTTCGCCGGCACCTTGTTCGTGCTGCCGGGCCTGCTCGCCATCATGGCCTTGAGCTGGATCTACGTGCTGCTCGGCAAGGTCACTTTGGTACAGGGCCTGTTCTTCGGACTGAAGGCGGCCGTGCTGGTGATCGTGGTCGAGGCGGTGCTGCGGGTCGGCAAGCGCGCGCTCAAGAACAACACCATGCGCGGGTTGGCGGCAGCGGCCTTCCTCGCGCTGTTCCTGTACGACGTGCCGTTTCCGATCGTGATCCTGGTGGCGGGTCTCATCGGCTACCTCGGCGGGCGCGCCGGGATGCCCGCCTTCCTGGCCGGCGGCGGCCACGGCAAGGTCGGCGACAAGCAGGTGGCCGACGCCGATTCACTTCTCGGCGAGGAGACGCCGGCGCATGCACGGCCCAACGTCCGCTGGTCGCTCTCCATCACCGCGGTGTTCCTGGCGCTCTGGCTGGTGCCGATCGCGGTGCTCCATGTCGGCCTGGGCGGCGACAATGTCTTCACCAAGATCGCGGTCTTCTTCAGCCAGATGGCCGTGGTCACCTTCGGCGGCGCCTACGCGGTGCTGGCCTACGTGGCGCAACAGGCGGTCGACAATTATCACTGGGTGACGGCGGGCGAGATGCTGGACGGGCTCGGCATGGCCGAGACCACGCCGGGGCCGCTGATCATGGTGACGCAGTTCGTGGGCTTCCTCGCCGCCTGGCGCGAGCCCGGCCCGATGCCGCCGCTGCTGGCCGCGACCCTGGGCGGGCTGCTCACCACCTGGGTCACTTTCGTTCCCTGCTTCCTCTGGATCTTCTTCGGCGCGCCGTTCGTCGAGGCGCTGCGCGCCAACAAGGCGTTGGGCGCGGCGCTGGGCGCCATCACGGCGGCGGTGGTGGGCGTGATCCTCAATCTCGCGGTGTGGTTCGCGCTGCATGTCCTGTTCGCCGAACTGGTGCCGGTGCGCTGGCTGGGGACCACCGTTGACCTTCCGGTGCTGAGGTCGGTCGACCTGCCGACGCTCGTTCTCTCGATCGCTGCGGCTGTCGCGATCTTCCGGTTCAAGGTCGGGATGATGCCGGTGCTGCTCGCCAGTGCGCTGGCGGGCGTTTTATACGCACTGGTCTTGTCCGCCTGACGTGCTAGCTAGGGGCATGACCGACACCCCATCGCCCGAGACACCCGCCGCGCTTCCTGCTCTGCCGGATCGCCTGTCGACCAACCCCAAAAGCCCGTTCTACAACGAGGCGCTTTTGACGCGCGGTGTCGGCATAAAGTTCGACGGCGAGGAGAAGACCAACGTCGAGGAATATTGCGTGAGCGAGGGCTGGGTCCGTCTCGCCGTCGGCAAGACCGTCGACCGCAAGGGCAACCC
>JAUXRT010000429.1 GCA_030681635.1 Reyranella sp. | reverse complement strand
CGATGTGGTACAATACCGAGGAGAGTCTCTCGCCGGTGTTCTTTCCTGGGCAGATTCGCAATACGACGGTCTACCAGAAGGATCCGTTCTGGATCTGGAAGGCACGCGCCGAACTCGAGGTTCTGAGAGGCGTCAAGATGTTCGCGGCCATCAACAACATCTTCGACGTCAACGCTCATCCGCTCTTCATTGCCACGGATCAGAATCCGTGCCGCGCCAACCTGGTGAACCAGAATGGCGCTTGCGGAAACTCGATGATGGGCCGCGAGTTCATCATCGGAGCGCAGTTTCGGTTCTGATGCGAAGATTCTTCCTGGCCGCCATCGCGGCGGGTTGCCTGTCGGGTCCGGCACATGCCGGGCCGGTGACGGTTCACGATGCCTTCGGTCGCACGGTGACATTGCCGGCGCCGCCACAGCGTATCGTGACGATCTTTGCCTCCAACACGGAGATGGTGGCGGCCCTCGGCCTGGCCGACCGCATCGTCGGCATCGAGGCTTTTACGCGCTTTCCACCGGAGGTGCTCGGCAAGCCCCTGGTCGGCGGGCGGCTGGGCTTCTCGGTCGACGCCGTGGTGGCTGAAAGACCCGACCTCGTCGTCGTCACGCCGGCGCGGCAGGCCGCCAACCAGCTCGTCGATCCGATGGAACGGCTCGGCATCCCGATCGTCGTCCTGCTGCATCGAAGCGTGGCGGAAGTTCTCGACAACATCCGCCTGCTGGCACGCCTTGGCGGCGTTGCCGAACGCGGCGAGGAATTGGCGGCGCGACTGCAGTCGCGCCTGGACCGCATCAAGCAGCGGGTCGCGGGTCTCGCGGAACCCAGCACCATCATGATCACCGGCCGGCTGGGCAACGGGCTGCTGCTGATCGCGCGGCCCGGAACCTATACCGGAGATGCCATCGCGCGGGCTGGCGGCCGCTTTGCCCTGGACAGCGGCGCCATCGCGCAGGTCTCGCCCGAGGCGGTCCTCAACGCCGATCCCGATGTGTTGCTCTTTGCTGGCAGTGACAAGGACCTCAAGGAGCTGATCGCCCGGCCGGGCTGGAAGGACATGCGCGCGGTCAAGGACAAGCGCGCGCACGCCGTCGTCCGCGCCGAGCTGCTGATCCCGGGCCCGCGTACGATCGACGGCATCGAGCGCCTGGCCGAGATTTTCCATCCGCAGGCGGCCACGCGATGAGAGGGCCGATCCATACGTGGTTGGCACTGGCTTTGGCGCTCATCCTGGCCGTCGTGGTCGGTGCCTGCGCCGGCCACGATTGGGCGACGCCGGCCGATCTGTGGCGGGCCGCGGCCGGAGACCAGGCCTTGCGCAGCCGGCTGCTGGTCGACTGGCGCATCCCGCGCGTGCTGGCCGCCGCGCTTGTCGGGGCCTTGCTCGGTCTCGGCGGAGTCGTCTTCCAGGGCGTGTTCCGAAATCCGCTGGCGGAGCCCTACTTGCTGGGCTCGGCCGGCGGCGCCGCGCTTGGCGCCACCGTGGCCTTGCTGGTGCCGCTGGCGATGCCGCAGTCCATCCTGCTGCCGCTGCTGGCGTTCGCCGGCGCATGGGGCGCCACGGTCCTCGTCATCGGTATCAGCCGCGTGTCAGGTGCCGTCGATGCCGCCGGCATGCTGCTGGCCGGCGTTGCCGTGGCGGCGATCCTGGGTGCCTTGCGCTCGTTCCTGATGCTGGCGCTGTCGGACGAGACCGTCAGCCTGCAGATCGTGCTGAGTTGGGTGTTGGGAGGCGTGCAGACGCCGACCTGGCCGGTGCTCGGCCTGCTTGCCCTGATCTCGGCCGGTTGCCTCGGCCTCACCTTGTTGCTTGCCGGCCGGCTCGACGTGCTCGGTCTTGGCGAGACCATGGCCGTTGCCTTCGGCCTCAACGTCACGCGCTTCATTGCCGTTGCCGTGCTGGCGGGTTCCGTGGTGGTGGCGGCGGCCGTGGCGTTCGGAGGCCTCGTGGCCTTCGTCGGCCTGGCAGCACCGCACATCGCACGCTGGATGGTCGGGCCGTTGCACCGGCCGCTGCTGCCGGCGACGGCGCTGGTCGGCGCCATCATCGTCACGCTGGCCGATGCCATCGCCCGCGCGGCCCTGCCGCCGGCGGAGATCCCGCTTGGCCTCGTGACCGCTGTCGCCGGCGGGCCATTCTTCATCATGCTGCTGGCCCGCAGGCTGCGCACATGACGCGCCTGGCCGCCGACAATCTGGTCGTGAGGCGCGGCGGCGCGACGCTGCTCGACGACCTGTCGCTTTCGCTCGGCACCACGGGCTCGGTGGCGATCATCGGTCCGAACGGCGCCGGCAAGTCGACTCTCCTGAAGGTGCTGGCGGGCATCGAGAAGCCGTCGGCCGGAACGGTGCGCGTGGGCGACCACGACCTCGCCTCGCTGTCGAGCACGTCACGCGCACGGACCATCGGATTCCTGCCGCAGTATTTCGATCCGCACTGGGATCTCACCGTCCAGGAACTCGTCCGGCTGGGCGCCGAGCGCAGCGACCACCTGACGGTCGATGCGGTCGACAAGGTCATCAGCACATTCGAGCTTGGCGGAATGGACCGGCGGCGCTGGTCGACGCTGTCGGGCGGCGAGCGCGCGCGCGTGCTGCTGGCCGCGGTGCTGGTGGTGGATCCGCCGGTGCTGCTGGCCGACGAGCCGGCCGCCAGCCTCGACATCCGCCATCGCCTCGACGTGATCGAAACCCTGACGCGCCGCGGCAACGACCGGCTTTCGGTCGTCGTGGTGCACGACCTCGATCTTGCGTTCCGCTTCTTCGAGCGCGTGATCGTGATGGACCGCGGCCGCATCGTCATCGATGCGCCGGCCGACTCCTTGATAGAGGATCGCCGGCTCGACGCCGTCTTCAAGGTCCGCTTCGAACGCCTCAAGACCCCGGATGGCCCGCTGCTGCGGGCGATGAGGGACCAACCCTAGGCAAGGGCGGCGGCTACTCTGTTGAACTCGACAGAACTCGCCGGCAACCCGAAGCGCAACCACTGCGGCTCGCGGGCGAACCGGCGGACGTGAATGCCTCGCCGGCCCAGCCGGTCGGCCAATCCTGCAGCGTCGGGATGATGGACCAGGCAGAACAACGGCGTACCGCCCAGAATTTCACAGCCTGCCGAGACGAGGAGCGCGTCGAGCTTCTGCCGATCAGCAGCGAGGCGCACGGTCGCCGCCTGCAGCCAAGCCGGGTCGGCCAGCGCACGGCGGCCGATCTCCAGCGCTGGGCCCGACACGGCCCATGGCCCGAGTTCGTCACGAATCCGATCGGCGAGGGGCTTTTCCGCGATGGCGAACCCCAGTCGCACGCCGGCCAGGCCGTAGACCTTGCCGAACGAGCGCAGGACGATGGTGCTGGCCGGTAGATCAGCGGCAAGACTGGCCTCCCGAGGAAGCAGATCGACGAAGGCCTCGTCGACGATCAGCAGGCCGTGATCCTGACGCAACATATCCGGCGGTAGGAGTTTGCCCGTGGGGTTGTTCGGGTTGACGACGATGGTGACATCGGCCCGTTCGAAAGCCGACACGACGCCGACGTCATGGCCTTGCCGGGCCCAGCAATGCGCATGCTCCTCGTAGGTGGGCCCCAACACGGCAATGCGGGATTTTTCGACAAGACGCGGCAGAAGCTGGATGAGAGCTTGTGTGCCGGGTGCGGCCACAATCGTCGCCGGATCGCGCACGCCATATCGGCCGGCAGCCGCTTCGAGCAATGCCTGTTCCTGCTGTCGCGTGGGCAGACGCGACCATGTCTCCGGGCCCAAGTCGACGACCGGATAGGGCACCGGATTGATGCCCGTCGAGAGGTCGATCCAGGGCTCGGGCGCCTCCGGAAAACGCCGCTGGATGGCGCTGAGATCGCCGCCATGTGCCAGCGGTTCCGCCGTCCCTGAAGCCGTGATAGGCAAAGCCCCCATGTTCGCCGCCCTTGCCCTCATTGCCGCCGTGACCGAAGCGGCCGCCGGGTATCCGGACGGCATCTATCGCCGGATCGGACATCCCGTGACCTGGATCGGCGCGCTCATAACATGGTGCGACGAGGCGTGGAATTCCGAGACGCTCTCCCATGATGAGCGGCGCTGGCGTGGCATCTACGTGCTCGTGCTGCTGCTGGCCGTCGCCATCCTGTCGGGCCTGGCGATCACCGCTCTTCTCAACGAACTTCTTCCCGACCTCCTGGCGCTGCTGTTGTGTGGTGTGGTCGCCAGCTCGATGCTGGCGCAACGCAGCCTCTACACGCACGTCGGGGCCGTCGCCTCGGCGCTGGAAACCGACGGCATCGAGGCCGGCCGGCGGGCGGTATCGATGATCGTCGGCCGCGACACGCGCGCGCTCGACGAGGCCGCCGTCAGCCGTGCGGCGATCGAGAGCCTGGCCGAGAATTTTTCCGACGGCGTGGTGGCGCCGCTTTTCTGGATGGTCGTGGCCGGGCTGCCCGGCGCCATCGCCTACAAGGCCGTCAACACCGCCGACAGCATGATCGGCCACAAGACCCCGCGCCATCTCGCCTTCGGCTGGGCCGCGGCCCGCTTCGACGATCTCGTCAATCTGCCGGCGTCCAGGCTCTCGGCCTTCTGGCTCGTGCTGGCCGCTGCGCTGTAGCCGGGCCTGTCGGCCTCTCGGGCGATCGAAGTGCTGTTGCGCGATGCCGGCCATCACCGCTCGCCCAATGCCGGCTGGCCCGAGGCTGCGATGGCCGGTGAGCTCGGGATTCGTCTTTCCGGCCCGCGCATCTACGACGGCGTCGAAGTTGCCGAGCGCTGGGTGGGCGAGGGGCGGAACGAATTGACCGCCCACGATGTCCGCGCGGCGCTCGACCTTTATCGCGCCGCCTGCGGCCTGCAGATCGCGGCGCTCATCGTTCTTGTGACGATCAGCCTGATGTTCTGAACCTGGGCTCGCGGGCCAGTGCGAGCAGCCGGTCGCAGTCGAGATACTTTTCGATATGGTCGGCGAGGCGATCCAAGGTCGCGTCGACATCGGCTTCGTAGTCCAGCGCCGAGCCATTTACGCCGATCCTCTGCAGCCAGTGTCGCCGCTGCCGGTCGTCCGCCAGGAGGCCGTGGATGTAGCAGCCGGCAATCGTGCCGCTGTCGTTCGCCGCGCCGTCGTGTTTGCCATTGGCGAGGCGCAGCAGCGGACGAAGGCTGCCGGTGGTCCGGCCGATATGCATCTCATAGCCCTTGAACGGCACCGAGCCCTGAACGGTCTCGCCGGTGGTCTCGACCAGCACCTTGTCGCCGCCCAGCACGGTATCGACCTCGAGCAGCCCCAGCCCTTCGACGCTGCCAGCGGGGCCTTCGATGCCGTCGGGATCGGAGATCCGCTGGCCCAGCATCTGGTAGCCGCCGCAGATTCCGAGGACGTGCCCGCCGCGGCGGATGTGCGCCTTGAGATCGACAGCCCAGCCCGCCGATCTCAGCGCGGCGAGATCGGCGATCGTGGCCTTCGACCCCGGCAGGATGACCAGCGCGGCGTCGCCGGGGATCGGTTCGCCCGGCCGGAGAAACGCCAGGTCGACATTCTTCTCGAGGCGCAGCGGATCGAAGTCGTCGAAATTGGCGATGCGGGGAAAGGCCAGCACCACGATGCGCGGCCGGCCGTCGCCGCCTGCATTGCGGCCGGGAATTCCGAGCGCGTCTTCGGCGGGCAAGCGGTGGGCATCGTCAAAGAACGGCACGAGGCCGAGCGATTGCCATCCCGTGTGCCTGGCCACCATCTTCATGCCGTCGTCGAACAGTGAGGGATCGCCTCGGAATCTGTTCACGATGAAGCCCACGATCATGGCGTTGTCGGCGGGATCGATGACGGTCTGGGTGCCGACGAGGCTTGCGATCACGCCGCCGCGGTCGATGTCGCCCACCAGCACGACGGGAACGTCGGCCGCGCGCGAGAATCCCATGTTGGCGATATCGGCGGCGCGCAGATTCACCTCCGAGGCCGAGCCCGCGCCTTCGACCAGAACGAGATCGGCCTCGCCGGCGAGTCGTTCGAAGCTGTCGAGCACGGCACCCAGGAGCTTTGGCTTCATTGCCTGGTAATCGCGGGCCTTGGCGTTGCCGACGACGCGGCCCTGGACCACGACCTGCGAGCCGACCTCGCTCTGGGGTTTCAGCAGTACGGGATTCATATGGACGCTGGGCGCCACGCGCGCGGCACGTGCCTGCAGGGCCTGGGCGCGGCCGATCTCGCCGCCGTCAGAGGTGACGGCGGCATTGTTCGACATGTTCTGCGGCTTGAAGGGCCGGACGCGGAGCCCGCGGCGCGTGAAGGCGCGGGCGAGCGCCGCGACAAGCAGCGACTTGCCGACGTCCGAGCCCGTGCCCTGGATCATGATGGCCTTGGCTGCCTTTCGAGCGGCCATCAGAATTCGATGCCTTCCTGCGCCTTCACGCCCGCCGCGAAGTGATGTTTTACGAGACTCATCTCGGTCACCAGGTCGGCCGCCTCGATCAGCTCGGCCTTGGCGTTGCGGCCGGTGACGACGACGTGCAGGTCAGGCCGGCGCGCCTTGAGTGCCGCCACGATCTCGCCGATGTCGAGATGGTCGTAGCGCAAGGCGATGTTGAGTTCATCGAGCACGACCAGCCGGATCGACGAGTCGGCCATCAGTTCCAGAGTCTTGGCCCAGGCGCGTTTGGCGGCCTCGACGTCGCGGGCCCGGTCCTGCGTCTCCCACGTAAAACCCTCGCCCAGCGTGTGCCACTGGACCTGGTCGCCGAACCGCTCGATCGCGGTGCGCTCGCCCGACTGCCAGGCGCCCTTGCCGAACTGCACGACGCCGCAGCGAAAGCCACGGCCGACGGCCCTCAGCAGCAGGCCGAACGCCGCCGTCGATTTGCCCTTGCCCTTGCCCGTGTGGACGATGAGCAGGCCTTTTTCGACAGTCTTCCCGGCCACCTCGGCATCCTGGATGGCCTTGCGATTGGCCATCTTGGCCTTGTGACGCGCGTCTTCGTTGATGTCGGGGGGCATGTTGCGCCTGCTGTGCGACTTGGGGGCTGCAGAATGGTGGTCGGCAGCCGCGTCAGCAAGGCTTGCCAGGGCCCGGCGAATCCCGTTGACGGGGCTTCGCTGCGGCCCCTATCAAGGTCGTGACGGTGCCCCTCACGGGGCTCAAAAGGGAACGCGGCCAGAGGCTTAGGCCTCAAATCCGCGGCTGCCCCCGCAACTGTAGTCGGCGAGCCAACGGCCAAGACACCACTGGGAAACCGGGAAGGGGGCCTGCGGCGACGATCCGAGAGCCAGGAGACCTGCCGTCATGTGGTACATTCAAGCTGCCGGAGGGGCAGCCAGGGAGAGTTGATATGGCCAACACGACTGCGTCCGTCATCAGAACGACCGAACGAAGCGACGCCCTCCGCGCGGCGGGTGTCGCCTTGATCCTGGGACTGGGTCTGATTTTTCTGACGGGCTTCGCCTACCCCGAAGTCATCCACAACGCCGCCCACGATACGCGTCACAGCCTCAGCTTTCCCTGCCACTGACGCGGCGGCAATGCTTACCCGGATTCTGTCGGTCGGCCTTTTGGCCGGGCTTCTGGCTGGGCTGCTGATCGCGGCCCTGCAGCAGGTCACCACGACGCCGCTCATCCTGGCGGCCGAGACTTTTGAGAAGCCGGCGGTTGTTTCGACGACACCCACGCCGCCGCATAGTCATCAAGGTGGCGATACGCATGTACACGGCGAGGGCTGGAAACCGGCCGACGGAATGCCGCGCTTTTTCTTCACCGCCATTACGACGATCGCCACCGCCGTAGGGGTCGCGTTCGTGCTGATGGCCGCCATGGTCTTTGCTGGCGTTCCGATCGACGAACCTCACGCGCTGGCCTGGGCGATCGCTGGCTTCGCCGCCTGCGGTCTGGCGCCTGCCGCCGGCCTCTCGCCGGAATTGCCGGGCGCTGCCGCCGGAGATCTGGTCGGCCGCCAACTCTGGTGGGTTGGCACGGCCATCGCCACGGCCGTGGCGCTGTGGGCCTTCCTGCGTGCCGATCATCCTCCTTTGGTGCGTCTCGGCGCCGTTGTCCTGCTGCTGGCGCCGCATGTCATTGGGGCGCCACATCCGCACGCGTTCGAGAGCAAGGTTCCAGCCGAGATTGCCGCGCAGTTCACCGCCCTGTCTTTGGTTCTGCAGGCGCTGCTGTGGGCTCTGGTCGGGATCGGTGTTGGCCTGCTGTGGCCGAAATTCGCGCCGAAGCCGGCGAACTGAACTGAGGCCAGCCGGCCTGGAGTTTGTCTGAATGGATGGAGCGACCGTGACGATCTTCGTCTGCATCTCATGCCGGCGGAGCCTCGGGGATGCCGAGGAGTCATTCGACCAGCCCGGCCGTGGCCTGGTCGATATGCTGCAGGCGCGCCTGCGGGACCGTGGACAGACATGTGTTGCCGTGACGCCGGTCGATTGCCTGGCCGTATGCAAGCGGCCCTGCACCGTCGCCTTGGCAGGCGCCGACAAATGGACTTATCTGATTGGCGATCTCGATCCTTGCTCGCACGCCGAGGAGATCGTCTCGGCGGCCTTGAGTTTCGCCGCCTCGGAGAACGGCATCGTTCCCTGGCGGGAACGGCCGGCTTCCTTCCGCAAGGGCGTGATCGCCCGGGTCCCTCCCATTTCCGTCTCAGAGGCCGTTAAGCCATGACATCGCTCGCCAAAGTCCCCTGCACGATCATCACCGGCTTCCTCGGTGCCGGCAAAACCACGCTGGTTCGCCATGTCCTCGAGAATGCCGACGGCCGCCGCCTTGCCGTGATCGTCAATGAATTCGGCGACGTCGGTATCGACGGCGACATCCTGAAGAGTTGCGGCATCGAGAGCTGCACAGAGGACAGCATCGTCGAGCTGTCGAATGGCTGCATCTGCTGCACGGTGGCCGACGACTTCGTGCCGGCGCTGAAGAGCCTGCTCGATCGCCCGAATCCGCCCGAGCACATCGTCATCGAGACCTCGGGTCTTGCTTTGCCCAAGCCGCTGGTCAAGGCCTTCAACTGGCCCGAGATCGCCTCGCGCGTCACCGTCGATGGCGTGGTGGCCGTGGTCGATGGCGCCGCCGTGGCCGCCGGCCGCTTTGCCGACGATCCCGAGGCGATCGCGCGCCAGCGCGCCGAGGATGATTCGCTCGATCACGATAATCCGCTGGAGGAAGTCTACGAAGACCAGCTCCTGTGTGCCGACCTCGTCGTCCTGAACAAGGCCGACCTGATGTCGGCGGCCGAGCTCAAGTCGGTGACCGGCGAGATCGGCAAGACGCTGCCCAAGGTGGTGAAGGTCGTGCAAGTCCAGAACGGCAAGGTTTCGGTTTCCGTCCTGCTCGGGCTCGGCGCGGCAGCGGAGGCGGATCTCGAAAGCCGCCCCTCGCATCACGACCTCGAAGGCGAGCACGACCACGAGGATTTCGACACGTTCGTCGTCGATGTGCCGTCGTTTGCCTCGCCGCAGGAACTCGTCGACCGCATCGCCAAGGCCACCAGCGCGCACGACATCCTGCGCGTAAAGGGCTTCGTCGAGATCACCGGCAAGCCGATGCGCCTCCTGGTCCAGGGCGTGGGTGCGCGCATCCAGCACCAGTTCGACCGGGCGTGGTGGCCGGGCGAGCCGCGGCGGGGACGCCTCGTGGTGATTGCTGAAAAGGGCTTCGACCGGGAAGCCATCCGCGCCGCCATCGCGGGCTAGGCTGGCATGCACGTCCTGGCGACACAGCTTGCGACCCTGGACGAGGCCGATGCTGCCATCGATCTCGGCCAGTCGCCGGCCGATGTCGTCGTGCTCTCGTTCTCCGACAGCGATCTCTCGGCACTTGCTGCCGCCTGGCAGCAGGACGCCGACAGGTTGCCCACTCTGCGCCTCGCCAGCCTGAAGAAGCTGCGTCACCCGATGTCGGTCGACCTCTATGTCGAACGCGTCGTGGCTCATGCCCGCGCCGTCATCGTCCGCGGCCTGGGCGGGCTCGACTATTGGCGGTACGGCTTCGAGCGCATCGGCGACATCGCGCGCGACAACAGCGTGCTGTTTGCGGCCTTGCCGGGCGACGATCGCGCCGATCCGCGGCTGGTGTCCGTCTCGACGCTCCAGGCCGAACCGCTGGCGCGGCTTGAGCAATTCTTCCGCGAAGGCGGCACGGAAAATCTTCGCCAGGCGCTGCACTATGTCGGGTCGCTGCTCGGACGCGGCAATGTCTGGGTGCCGCCGGTGTCGGTCGGTCCGATTGCGGGCTTCACGCTCGATCGCCGCACCGTGCCGATCCTGGAGCTTTGCCAGGCACACGACTCCAGGCCGGCAGCCCTGGTCGTCTTCTATCGTTCCAACCTGATGGCCGCCGACATCGAGCCGATCTCGGCGCTCCTCGAAGCGCTGGATCGCGAAGGATTGGCGCCGCTCGCCATCGCCGTGAACAGCCTGAAGGATCCTGCCGTCGAGGCGGAGCTCGGGCGTTTGATCCAGGCGCGCAAGCCCGCCGTCATTCTCAACACGACCGCTTTCTCGGCGCGGCGCGAGGACGATTCGACGGTGCTCGATGCCGCCGATGTACCCGTTCTGCAAGTCGTGCTGTCGGGCAGTACGCGTGAGGGCTGGACTACGTCGCCGCGCGGCCTGTCGCCGGCCGACCTCGCCATGAATGTCGTCCTGCCCGAACTCGATGGTCGCCTGCTGACGCGGGCGATCTCATTCAAGGCTGAGACGCCGGCCGATCCCCGCATCGAGTTCGGCAGCGTCCGCCATGCGCCCGATCTGGATCGCGTCGACTACGTCGCCCGGCTGGCGGCTTCCTGGGCGCGACTCGCGCGCGCGGCACGACCGGCGCGGCGCGTGGCGCTGGTCCTGTCGGACTATCCCGCGCGCGGCGGCCGCACCGGCTATGCCGTCGGGCTCGACACGTCGGCGAGTGCGGCGGAAATCCTGCGTCTGTTGCGTGCCGAAGGCTACGATACCGGCGCATCGGAGCGGCGCACGGCGGACATCGAGCGGTTCCTGCTCGACCAGTCGGAGCGGGTGACGATTCCGCTGGAAGTCTATCGGACCTGGCTCGCGGCCCTGCCGGAGAGTTTGCAGCGCGAGATCGGCGAGAGCTGGGGCGATGCCGGCAGCGATCCCGCCATCGTGGGCGAGGCGTTCGAGCTGCCTGTCCTGCGCTGCGGCCATGTGCTGGTCCTGCTGCAGCCCGATCGCGGCCTCGCTGACGACCGCAAGGCGGGCTACCACGACATGTCCTGCCCGCCGCGCCATGCCTATGTCGCGATGTATGCGTGGTTGCGCGAGGCGGAGAAGATCGACGCCCTCATCCATCTCGGAACGCATGGCACGCTCGAATGGCTGCCGGGCAAGGCGCTGGCGCTCTCGGCCGAATGCTGGCCGGAGGCCGTGCTGGGCCCGGTGCCGGTGATCTATCCCTTCATCGTCAACAATCCCGGCGAGGCCGTTCAGGCCAAGCGTCGGCTCGGCGCCATCACCATCGGCCATCTCACACCGCCACTCAGCGCGGCGGGGCTGCACGGTGCGATGGCCGAGATGGAGGGCCTCGTCGAGGAATATGCATCGGCCGACGGGCTCGACCGGCGGCGCCTGCGCTTTCTCGAAGACGAGATCGTCGAACGCGCCTGGAACAGCGGCCTGGCGGCGGAATGCGGCCTCGCGCGCGGCGAGCCCAACCAGGCGGCCATCGCCAAGCTCGATGCCCAGCTCTGCGACATCAAGGAGCTGAGCATCCGCGACGGCCTGCATATCTATGGCCAAACGCCCGATGCCGAAGCGCAAGGCGCCTTGGTCGAGGCGATGGTGCTGGCGTCGGGAACCGAGGACTCCGTCGGACTGCGACAGCGAATCGACGCCGCCGTTCGCGCCTGCGGCGGGCACGAACGCGCGGCGCTTCTTGCCGCCCTCGATGGACGGCGCGTGGCGCCGGGACCGGCCGGTGCACCGACTCGCGGCCGCGCCGACGTCCTGCCGACCGGGCGAAACCTGACCTCGATCGATCCCCGTGCCATTCCGACACGCACCGCCTCGGTCATCGGCGCACGCGCGGCCGACGAGGTGGTGCGCCGCTACCTGCAGGATCACGGCGAGTATCCGCGCGCCCTGGTGATCGATCTCTGGGCCTCGGCGTCGCTCCGCACCGGCGGCGACGATCTCGCCCAGGCGCTGGCCTATCTCGGCGTGCGCCCGACCTGGGACAAGGCGTCGAGCCGCGTCACGGGCATCGAAATCCTGCCGCTGGCCGTGCTCGACCGGCCACGCATCGACGTGACGCTGCGAATCTCGGGCCTGTTCCGCGACATCTTCGAGACCCAGATCGCCCTGTTCGATGTAGCAGTCCGGCGTGTCGCGGCCCTCGACGAGGAAGCCGGCGACAATCCGCTGGCGGAATCGGGCCGGCGCGGCGCCGATCTCGCGCGCATCTTCGGCGGTGCACCGGGCAGTTACGGCGCTCGCGCCGCCGACCTCGCGCTCGACGGCGCCTGGACGACGCGCGAGGAACTGGGTGAGGCCTATCTCGCCTCGGCCACCCACGCCTATGGCGGCACGGAGCAGGCGCAGGCCGTGGATGGTGGGTTTCGCGACCGCGTGTCGGTGGCGAATGTGCTGGTCCATCCGCAGGACGATCGCGAGCGCGACCTGCTGGACGGCGACGGCGTTGCCGACTTTGCCGGAGGTTTTGCCGCGGCGGCGGCGCTCCTCGGCAACGACCCGGAACTCTATCATCTCGACACCAGCCAGCCCGCGGCGCCGAAGGCGCGCCGCGTTGCCGAGGAAGTTGCGCGGGTCGTGCGC
>JAUXRT010000270.1 GCA_030681635.1 Reyranella sp. | reverse complement strand
CGACTGCAACGGCGTGTGGTTCGACAAGCCCGTCGACCGCGCGCATGCGCAAGCCCATCTGCGAGCGCTTTCGGGCAGGACGCACCGGCTGGCCACCGCGGCCGTCGTGTTCCGCAACGGCCAGCGCGTCTGGCACCATGTCGAGCATGCGCGCCTGACGATGCGTCCGCTCGACGACGCGTTCATCGCCCGCTATCTCGACGCCGCCGGGGCGGACGCGTTCGCGTCGGTCGGCGCCTACCAGCTCGAAGGATTGGGCGCGCATCTCTTCAGCCACGTCGACGGCGACTACTTCACCATCCTCGGCCTGCCCCTTCTGCCGCTGCTGTCGTTTCTGGCGGGTCATGGCATCGGTCTGGAGAAAGCGGCATGAACGCCCCCCCAAATCTCCCCGCAAACCCTTACGAACAGCTCCTCGCCGAGGCAGAGGGCAGACCCTTCGCCGCCATCGTCGGCTGGCCGGTCGAGCATTCGCGCTCGCCGGCGCTGCATGGCTACTGGCTGAAACAGCATCGCATCGAAGGCCACTACGGCCGCCTGCCGGTCGAGCCCAAGCGCGCCGCGCTGGAAGAGCTGGTGGCCTTCCTCCGGCGCACGCCCAATGCGCGCGGCTGCAACCTTACCCTGCCGCACAAGATCGAGATCATGCCGCTGCTCGACCGCATCGATCCGCTGGCGGCCCGCATCGGCGCGGTGAACACCGTGATCAAGCAGGCCGACGGCACCCTGGAAGGCCGCAACAGCGACGGCTTCGGCTTCATTGCGGCGCTCCGCGAAAGCGCGCCGGACTGGACCGCCGAGGCCGGCCCAGTCGTGGTACTGGGCGCCGGCGGTGCCGCCCGCGCCGTGGTCGCTTCGTTGGTCGACGCCGGCGTGCCGGAGCTGCGCCTTCTCAACCGCACGCAGGACAGCGCCGTGAAGCTCGGTCTCGCCTTCACGCCGGGAGGCGGCCGGCGCATTGCCATCGAACGCTGGGACGAGCGTTCGGCCGCGCTGGAGGACGCCACCCTGCTGGTCAACACCACGGCGCTCGGCATGAAGGGCCAACCACCGCTCGACATCGACCTTGGCCGGCTGCCGCAAGGCGCCGCCGTGGACGACATCGTCTACATCCCGCTCGAGACGCCGCTGCTGGCGGCCGCGCGGGCGCGCGGCCTGCGCACGGTCGACGGGCTCGGCATGCTGCTGCACCAGGGGCGGATGGGCTTCGAGGCGTGGTTCGGGACGACGGTGAAGGTAAGCGCCGAGCAGCGCCGCGCCGTGGCGGCCGACCTTGGCGCCTGAGGGCACGCCGATGGAAAGCAATCCGCCGGACGGTTTCAAGCCGCTGTTCCGTACCAGCCCGTTCCTCGATCATAACGGGCCGTTCTTCTATCGCGAGAACGACGACAGCACGTTCGTGGTCGGCCTCCGCATCCAGCCCAAGCACGCAAATGCCCGTGGCATCGCCCATGGCGGCCTGCTGATGACCTTGTGCGACATCGCCCTGGGCTACCGCACGACCCGCAGCCAGACGCCGTCGCCGATGATCACCACCGCGAGCGTGAAGGCCGATTTCGCCGGCTCGGCGAAAATCGGCGACTGGGTCGAGGCCCATGTCGATGTGCACAAGGTGGGCGGGCGGTTGGCTTTCGCCAACTGCTACCTGATGGTCGGTGACGAACGCATCGTGCATGCGAGCGCGGTGTTCGCGCGCACGGGGGATCGCTCATAGGAGCGCGCCGCCCCAGTCGCGCTATCTTGAGTTCTTATCCGTTCTGAACCGTGCGGGCTTTCGGCGCTGATTACAGCGCCTGTCGCCCGCCAGGGCGCGCGAAGCGCGCCCTATTGATTCATCGAGCTGAAGAAGTCGTTGTTGGTCTTGGCAGTGCGGAGCTTGTCGAGCAGGAACTCGATGGCATCGACCGCGCCCATCGGCATCAGGATGCGACGCAGCACCCACATCTTGCTGAGCGTGGCACGATCGACCAGCAGCTCTTCCTTGCGGGTGCCCGACTTGGTGATGTCGATCGCCGGGAAGGTGCGCTTGTCGGAGACCTTGCGGTCGAGGATGATTTCCGAGTTACCGGTG
>JAUXRT010000253.1 GCA_030681635.1 Reyranella sp. | reverse complement strand
CGGCGAACTCGGTATCGGCCCGCACCGGCGGCACCACCCGCGCCGACAGCATCGAGTAGCGGCCCGGCGGGTCGACGAACGATGCATCGGTGTGCCACAGGCGGTTGCTGACGGAGGAGGCTCGCATGCGGTTGTTCGCGTCCCGGATCTTGCCGTCCTTGTCGACGTTGGAGACGTCGGCGATCGCCTCGTTGCCGAAGCGGTTGTTGCCGATGGCCGAGGAGGACGTCCGGGCGTGCAGCGTGCCGTCGAAACGCTGGGCGAAGTCGAGCTGCTCCTCGTTGGTGAAATCCTGGTCGCGGAACACCAGCACGGCATATTTGTCCATGCCGGCGCGGATCGCCTCCAGCGACTCGCGATCATGTACCCGGCGCAGATCGATCGCGCCCACTTCGCCGGCGAGTACGGGCGTGAGCGGCGTGATGGTCACGGTCATGAGGCGCTCCCTTCCTGGAGGCGGGTGCACAGAGGCAGGCCGCCCTGGGTTTCCATGATATGCTCCCCACCCCGTAATGGAAGGCGCAAGAGGACCCATGAGCCGCGGCAGCCTGCGCAAGCTGATGCGGCGCAAATCGACCCTCGCCTTCCTGATGACCCTGCCGCTGCTGACGGTGATCGCCGGGCTCGTGGCCTATCCCGCGGGCTATGCGATCTATCTCTCGATGCTCGACAGGAAGGCTGCCAAGTTCGTCGGGCTCGCCAACTTCGCCTACCTGGTCAACCGCGACCGGTTCTGGATGGTCGTCTACCAGACCTGCCTCTATGCAATCATCGCCGTTGCCCTGAGTGCGATCATCGGCATGGCGGTCGCCCATTTCGTGCACAACATCCCGACCAAAGGCCAGCGCAAGTGGCGCGGCATGCTCCTGGTGCCGTGGGTGATCCCGGCGGCGCTCAGCATGCTCGGCTGGCGGTTGCTGTTCGAGCCGTCCTTCGGCGCCCTCAACTGGGGCCTCGAGCATTTCGGCCTGGGCCGCATCTTCTGGCTCGGCGAGGCCGCCTGGGCACGCTTCTGCGTCGTCCTGGTGACGGTGTGGTTCGGTGCACCGTTCTTCATGGTCATGTACCTGGCGTCGTTGAAGTCGGTGCCCGAGGAGCTCTACGAGGCGGCGCGGGTCGACGGCGCCACCTGGTGGCAGCGCCTGCGGTACGTGACCTTGCCGATGATGCGCAACGTCATTGGCATCACCGCGCTCTACTCCCTGATCACCACCTTCGCCGGCTTCACGATCGTGTCCATGCTGACCGGCGGCGGCCCCCGCGGAGCAACCCAGGTGCTGGGCACGTCGGCGTTCTTCACCGGCATCCTGGGCGGCAATCTCCCGATGGGCGCCGCCATGGCCCTGTTCATGGTGCCGATCCTGGCGGTGGCCGCGGCCTTCATACTGCGCGGCATCTCCAGACGAGGCAATGAAGCCTGACGGTGTGCAACGCGTCAGGTATGCTGAACGGATATTCGCGGGAGTTGCCGCCATGCGTTCAATGATCAAGCTTGCCGCCGGCGTGGTTGCCCTGCTGATGCCGCTCGCCGCCGGGGCCGCCACCATCGGCGGGGCGTTCTACGCGACGCAATACGACTATCGGGATTTCTGGGCCGCCACCGACGGCAAGGACTTCCGTGTCATCCTGGCCGGAAACGCCTTCCCCACCCTGCCCGAGGACGACGCCGCGCAGCGGCTGCTGCCCGTGATGCAGGTTGCCAAGCCCCGCCCGGCCCTCACCTTCACGTACCAGAAGCCCGTCCCGGAGCTTCGGCCGGATTACCGGCTGGTCCTGGTCTTCGACGCCGCCAACGATCTCAACGGCGATCGCGTCTGCCAGGGCGAAACCCGCTTCAAACCCGGCACCCCGGGCCTGCTGAACATCTTCGCGGTCTACTGTCGCAACGACATGGTGATGTCGATGACGACGGCGCGGACGCCTGCCGCCCTTCCCGAGGACCGCAATGTCGATCAGCTGTTCCGCGAGCTCTTCATGGTGGTCTTCAACGACTCCCAGACGCTTCGCCCGCAGAGTGGCACGCGCCGCAACTGATCGCCGGATCGCTCTAGCGCCGCCGCGGCACCAGGCTGGCCATCGGGCTCTGCTGCTGCGAGCGCGACAGCAGCGCCGCCGGGATCAGCGCCAGCAGCGCCACGATGGCGATCACGATGAAGGTGTCGGAGAAGGCCAGCATCTGCGCCTGGGCATTTATCATGTTGCCGAGGAACTCCAGCGCGGCGGCCTTCTGCTGCTGGAACGGCAGGCCTGAGCGCTGCATCAAATGCTCCATCTGGATCAGCAGGTGCTCGGTGGTGCGGTTGCCCCAGTCCTGGGTGGCGGTCAGCGCATCGGCATGGAAGCGCGTGCGGACCTCGAAGAAGGCCACGATCAGGTTGATGCCGAAGGCGCCGCCGAGCTGGCGCATGAAGTTGGCGACGCCGGCGCCCTGGCGCACCTTGTCGGCCGGCAGCGCCTTCAGCGACGTGGCGTTGAGGCTGGGGTTGATGAAGCCCAGGCCAAGCCGCGAGACCATCACCATGCCGACCAGCGTCCAGAACGTCGTGTCGGCGTCGGCCGTGACCATCAGTGCGAAGCCGGCGGCAAACAGCAGCAGGCCGCCGATGATCATGATCGAGGCCGGCATCGCATCCGAGAGGCGCCCGGCGAGCGGGAAGATGAAGGCCAGCATCAGCCCGGCCGGCATCATCATCAGCCCGGCCAGCAGCGGCGTGAAGCCCACCATTGTCTGCACGAACACC
>JAUXRT010000252.1 GCA_030681635.1 Reyranella sp. | reverse complement strand
AGGCGAAGAATTCGCCAGGATGGATCGTGAGGTCGACATTCTTCAGCACGTGCGTCGAGCCGTAGGAGAGGTTGACGTCGGCGATCTCGATGCCCACGGCCCGTGCTGGTTTCGACATGCTCATGCCCGTCATATATCGAGGCCCCGGGCGCGTTGCGAGCGGTCGGCAGCAAGTTGTGCCAGGCCCATGCAGATCGCCACAATGATGACGGCGATGACGCCCAGCGCCGCGCCGGCGCCGCGTCCGGCGGGAGTCTGCATCAGGACATAGAGGCCGTAGGCCAGCGGCGCATCGGAGTTGGACTGGACCAGGATCAGCACGGCCGAGAGTTCGACCGCAGCGGTGGCGAAGCTGGTGACGAAGCCTGCGAGGAGGCCGCCGGTCATCAGCGGGATCACGATGCGCCGTACCGTGCGTGCCTTGGTGGCGCCGAGGTTCTCCGCCGCCTCCTCGAGCGACACTGAGATCTGCTGCAGGGCGGCGTAGGCGGCACGCAAGGCATAGGGCAGGCGGCGGATGGCGATCGCCAGCACGATCACGATCCAGAGGGCGGCGAGCGGCGTGCCGTCGGGCATTTTTACGCCGTAGAAGGCGCGCAGATAGCCGATGCCCAGCACGATGCCGGGCACGGCCAGCGCCGTGCTGGCGGCCCAGTCGAGCCACTGTCGGCCGGGCAGCTTGGTGCGCAGCACCAGGTAGGCGATGGCGCCGCCGATCACGACGTCGATCCCGGCGGCGAGGCTCGCGTAGAGCAGCGTGTTCTTGATGTAGACCGAGCTGTCGCCCAGCACGCGCGCATAGTGGGCGAGGGTGTAGCCGTCGGGCAGGGGGCTGAACGACCACACGGTGGCGAACGACAGCAGCAGCAGGCCGACATGCGGTGCCAGCACCAGCGCCAGGATCAGGATCACGACGCCATAGGCCAGTGCCTGCTCGCGCGGCTTGAGCTTGCGCCGGGCGAGGCCGCCGCCGCCGCGCTGGGTGGTGGCGTAGTCCTTGCCCTTCAGCACCAGCGCCGAGGCCCACATGGTGGCAACGGCAACGCCGATCAGGACCACCGAAATGACATAGCCCATCGGATCGTCGATGCCGATCGAGGTGATGCGGAGATAGGCCTGCGGCGCCAGCATCTCCTTGACGTTGAGCAGCAACGGCGTCGCCACGTCGTCGAACACTTTCACGAACACCAGGCTGGCGCCGGCGATGTAGCCGGGCAAGGCGAGCGGCAGGGCGATACGGCGGAACAGCCGGAGGCCGTGGGCGCCCAGGTTCTGGGCCGCTTCCTCCATGGAGCGGTCGATGTTGCGCAGCGCCGCCGAGAGGTTGACCAGGATGAAGGGGAAATAGTGGATCGCCTGCAGGAAGATGACGCCGTTCAGCCCTTCCATGAAGCCGATCTTGAAGCCGAACCATTCGTCGAGCAGCAGGTTCGCGCTGCCGTTGCGCCCGAACAGGAGCTGCATGGCGACGGCGC
>JAUXRT010000250.1 GCA_030681635.1 Reyranella sp. | reverse complement strand
CCGGGCATGGTGGGCAAGGGCGGCGGCTCGATCGTCAACATGTCGTCGGCCGCCTCGTCGGTGAAGGGCGCGGCGCTGCGCTTCGTCTACGGCACGACCAAGGCGGCCGTGGTCGGCCTCACCAAGTCGGTGGCGGTGGATTTTGTCGGAAAAGGCATCCGCTGCAACGCCATCTGTCCCGGCACTGTCCAGACGCCGTCCCTCGACGAACGGATCGGCGCCCTGGGCGGCGGCGCCGATGCCAAGCAGTTCTTCCTGCAACGTCAGCCCACCGGCCGCTTCGGCTCGGCCGACGAGATCGCGGCGCTTGCCGTCTATCTGGCCAGCGACGAGGCGGGCTTTACGACCGGCACCGTGAATGTGGTCGACGGCGGCTGGAGCGTCTGACGATGGACAGGCCGCGGGACATGGCGGCGATCGCGGCCTTGGCGCCGGTCGTCCCGGTCCTGACGATCGAGCGGGTGGCCGATGCGGTCCCATTGGCACGAGCGCTGGTCCGGGGCGGCCTGCGGGTCCTTGAGATCACACTGCGGACCGGGGTGGCGCTGGAAGCGCTGCGGGCCATCGCCTGCGAGGTTCCGGACGCCGTGGTCGGCGCGGGCACCGTGCTCAATGCCCAACAGCTCGACCAGGCCCGCCAGGCCGGCGCGCGGTTCGTCGTCAGCCCCGGCTGCACGCCGGCCCTGGTCACCGCCGCGTTGGCATCGGAACTTCCCTTTCTGCCTGGCGTTCAAACCGTGTCGGAGGCGATGGTGCTCGCTGAGCGAGGCATCAGCCTGCTGAAATTCTTCCCAGCCGACACCGTGGGCGGGCTGGGCTGGCTGAAGGCAGTGGCGGCGCCGCTGGCCGGGGTGCGCTTCTGCCCGACCGGGGGGATCGGCCCCGACACGGCCCCGGCCTATCTGTCGCTTGCCAACGTGGCCTGTGTCGGCGGCTCATGGGTCGCCCCGAGAAATGCTGTGGTTGCGAAGGACTGGGCGGCTATCGAGCGGCTTGCCGCCGCAGCCGCCAATCTCAAACAACCCTAGCGCTGGTGCGGGAAAGATGCTTCAAGATAGTCCCAAGGAGTTCGGTCTAGACTTATGAACAAATTGGCTTTTGCCGTGATTGCGCTGGCCCTGGGTGCCAGTGGTGCTGCCCAGGCAGATGCCGTTCTGGTCCTCAATTCGGAAGACGCATCTTACAGCATCTTGAGTCGCAGCAGCCGGATCGAGCTGGCGCGCCATCCGGTCGGCCGCGAGCCGCACCATGTGATCGTGACGCCCGATGGCAAGGAGATGCTGATCGGTTCGACCGCCACCAACGAGCTGCTCGGGCTGGATATCAAGACCGGCGAGCGCAGGCGGATCGTCAAGGACATCATCGATCCCTATCACCTGGGATTCAGTCCCAACGGCAAGTGGTTCGTGACGGCAGCCTACAGGCTCGACCACGTCGACATCTTCCATGCCGATGGCTACCGCCTTGCCGGGCGGATTTTCATCGATGGGCTGCCGAGCCACATGGCCTTCGATACGGAATCGCAGACCGTCTTCGTGACGCTGCAGCAGAGCGGTCGGCTGGCGGCCTTCGACCTGCAGACGCAGACCCTGAAATGGAATGTTGCCGTCGGCAACGCGCCGGCCGGCATCATCATGCTGCCGGACAACAAGCGGCTGCTTGTGGCGTTGACCGGCGAGGACGGCATCGTCGTCGTCGACCCGAAGGATGGCAGCGTGAAAAGCACGCTGCAGACCGGCAAGGGTGCACACAATTTCTGGCCCAAGGGCGACGGCCGACACTACTTCCTGAGCAACCGCGTCGAGGGCACGGTGTCGCTGGTCGATACCACCGACATGAAAGTGGTCGGCAACGTCCGCGTTCCAGGCGGCCCGGACTGCATGGACATCACGCCTGACGGCAAGGAGCTGTGGGTGACGCAGCGCTTCCTGCGTCGGGTCGCGGTGATCGACATCGAGCAGCTAAAAGTCGTCGCCAGCATTCCGGTGGGCAAGTCTCCGCATGGCGTGTTCATGATGAAGTCCGGGGCAGTGCCGGCGCCGGCTGGCGGGCCGGTGCGCGCAGCGTCGACGGCAGGCGAGACCAAGTAGGGCGCGCCGATGCGCGACCTCACAGACCTCTGGGTCACCGCCCAGACCTGGATCTTCGAGACCCTCGTCGGGCCGGTCATTTTCCATTTTGGGCTGATGGCCTGGTACGAGCCGGCCTTCAACGCCGTCGAATTTGTGATGCTGGGCACCGTCCAGATCGCGGTTATCGCCATCGGCATGCGCTTCTTCGAGCGCCGCTGGCCGCTCGAGAGGCCGGGCGAGGACGACCGGCTGATCCTGGTCGACCAGGTCTATACGCTGCTGAACAAGCTCGGCGTCGTGCCTCTCGTCATCTTCATCGTCACCTATCCGCTGGTGACGGCCATCGAGCTTTACGTGCGTTCCTGGGGATTTGCGCCGCCGCGGCTGGAGCGGGTGCTGCCGTGGCTCGGCGACAATGCGCTGGCCTCGTTCCTGCTCTATTTCGTCCTCTACGACTTCGCGGCCTACTGGCTGCATCGCGCGCAGCACGCCTTCTCCTGGTGGTGGGCGCTGCACAGCCTGCATCACAGCCAGCGCCGGATGACAGTCTGGACCGATGACCGCAACCATGTCGTCGACGACCTGCTGGTGACCCTGGCGCTGGTGGTGTTCGCCCAGCTGGTCGGCGTCCAGCCGGGAGAATATGTCGTCATCCTGATGGTCGGGCGCCTTATCGAGAGCTGGTCGCATGCCAACGTCGACATGGGCTTCGGCTGGCTCGGCGACCGCCTGCTGGTCGGCCCGCGGTTCCATCGGCTGCACCATGCGCTGGCGAATGCCGAGGAGCAGCACATCCAGGATCACAATTTCGCGCCCGTGTTCCCGATCTGGGACATCCTCTTCGGCACCGCGATCTACGATGGTCGAAACCGGCCGACCGGCGTGGCCGACCCGGTGGTCGATGCCGACAACGGCCGCGGCTGGATCGTCCAGCAGGTCACAGTGTTCTGGCGCTTTACGCGCGCCCTGGTCCCGAAGCTCAGGCGCGCGACAGCGCTTTGAGGACCTCGGCCTGCCGCGGCATGGGCGTCACCGCGCCATAGCCCGTCGTCGAGAGTGCTGCCGCAACATTGGCGTAGCGTGCCGCAATCTCCGGATCATCGCCCGCCAGCAGCCGTGTCAGGAAGGCGCCGTCGAACGTATCGCCCGCGCCGGTCGCGTCGACCGCCTCGACCTTGTGCGGGACAATGCGGCTACGCTTGCCGGCCGTGGCGATCAGCGCCCCTTCGGAGCCCATCTTGAGCGCCACCAGCGGCGCGCCGAGTTTGAGGTAGTAGTCGGCGATGGCGTCGGGCTCCTGCAGCCCGGTGAGTTGCTGGGAGTCATCGAGGCTGGGCAGGGCCACGTCGCATCGGGCGATGGTGGCGTCGATCACCTTGCGCGCGACATCGAGTTCCCAGAGCCGCAGGCGCAGGTTGGTGTCGTAGGAAACTTTCACGCCGGCCTTGCGCGCGACCGAGATCGCGGCGTCGCAGGTTTGGCGCGCACTCTCGCTGATCGCCTGGCCGATGGCTGACAGGTGGAGGAAGCGGGCGCCGGAGATGTAGTCGACCGCCAGGGTCTCCGGGGTCATCAGGGAGGCCGCCGAGTTCTTGCGCAGATAGTCGAACTTGTGCCCGGCCGCGCTGTGCGTCACGAAGCTGACGCCGGTCGGCGCCGTGGGATGGCGGGTGACGCGGGACGCATCGACGCCCTCTGACTTCCAGAGATCGAGGAAGGCGTCACCCATCCAGTCCTGGCCGATGCCGGTGAGATAGCCGGTCGATGCGCCCTGGCGTGCCGCCGCGATCGCGACGTTCTGCGAATCGCCGCCGAAGCCTTGCAGCCACGTGCGGCCGTCACCTTCCTTGGGGCGGTTGAATTCGATCAGTGGTTCGCCCAGGCAGACGATGTCGGGAGAGGTCTTCATCTCGCAAGGTTTGTCACGACGCCGGACCAACCTCAAGCGAAGCGCTGGACTTCCGGGACGCCTTCTCGCAGGGTTGGATCAACAAAAAATTCGGAGGAAAGCGGATGGCCGGCAAGAAGGGCGCGAACGGAACGAAGGGCGGCAAGCGCCGTCTGCGCAGCCGCGAATGGTTCGATGCGCCGGGCGATCCGACGATGGCCGCGCTCTACCTCGAGCGCTACATGAACTTCGGCCTGACGCTGGCCGAGCTGCGCAGCGGCCGACCGATCATCGGCATCGCCCAGACCGGCAGTGATCTTTCTCCTTGCAACCGGCATCACCTCGACCTGGCAAGCCGCGTGCGCGACGGCATTCGCGACGCCGGCGGCATCCCGATCGAATTCCCGGTCCATCCCATCCAGGAGACGGGCAAGAGGCCGACCGCGGCGCTCGACCGCAATCTCGCCTACCTCAGCCTGGTCGAATGCCTCTACGGTTATTTCTTCGACGGCGTCGTGCTGACCACAGGTTGCGACAAGACCACGCCGGCCATGATCATGGGCGCAGCGACCGTCAACATCCCAGCCATCGTGCTGTCGGGCGGGCCGATGCTCGACGGCCACTTCGCCGGCGGTCTGGCGGGGTCGGGCACCATCGTCTGGTACGCCCGCCAGGAACTGGCGGCCGGCCGGATCGACATGGAGCAGTTCGTCGAGATGGTGGCCTCCAGCGCCCCCAGCGTCGGCCATTGCAACACCATGGGCACGGCGCTCTCGATGAACAGCATGGCCGAGGCGCTCGGCATGTCGTTGACCGGGTGCGCGGCCATTCCCGGGCCGTACCGGGAACGTGGCCAGATTGCCTACGAGACCGGCAAGCGCATCGTCGACATGGTGTGGGAAGACCTGAAGCCGTCCGACATCATGACCCGCAAGGCTTTCGAGAATGCCATTGTCGCGGCCAGTGCACTCGGTGCCTCGACCAACTGCCCGCCGCACATCAACGCGATCGCGCGTCATATTGGCGTGAAGCTCGAGAACAAGGACTGGGACAAGATCGGCTACGACATCCCGTTGCTGGTGAACTGCATGCCGGCCGGCGAATATCTCGGCGAGGCGTTTCATCGCGCGGGGGGCGTGCCGACGGTGATGGCCGAGCTCCTCGCCAGGAAGAAGATCCATGGCGATGCGCTCACTGTCACGGGCAAGACCATGGCGCAGAACCTCAAGGGCGCGAAGCCGGCCGATGGCGACGTGATCAAGACCTACGACAAGCCGATGCTCGGGACTGCCGGTTTCGCCGTGCTGACCGGTAACCTGTTCGACTCGGCGATCATGAAGACCTCCGTCATCTCGCCCGAGTTCCGCAAGAAGTACCTGGAGCGCAAGGGCGACAGGGACGCCTTCGAAGGCACGGCGATCGTGTTCGAAGGGCCGGAAGACTACCATCACCGGATCAACGATCCGAAACTGCCGATCGACGAGAACAG
>JAUXRT010000234.1 GCA_030681635.1 Reyranella sp. | reverse complement strand
CGAGATATTTCAGTTCGGCCGGCGTCGGCAGGCCCGACGAGGCGAGCTCCGAGTTGCCGAAGAACGAGATGTTCCGCTTGTACATTCCGTAGAACAGATTCTTGTTGGACCAGGCGAAGTCGAACATCGCCGCGATCGCCTCGCGCACGCGCTTGTCCTTGAATTGGTCGCGGCGGGTGTTGAAGGCGAAGCACTGCATGCCGGTCGGCAGTTCGTGCGGAATTTCGGCGCGCTGGATACGGCCGTCGCGCACCGCGGGAATGTCATAGGCCGTCGCCCAGTTGCGCGCGATGTTCTCCTGGCGGATGTCGAGATCGCCGCCCTTGAAGGCTTCGAACTGCACCGTGACGTCGCGATAATATTCGTAGCGGATGACCTCGAAGTTGTTGCGGCCCTTGTTCATCCAGAGATCCTTCGCCCACCAGTCGTCGACCCGGCGATAGGCGATGGCGCGCCCGACGTCGAACGTGTCGACGTTGTAGGCGCCGCTGCCGAGCGGCACTTCGAGCGAGACCTTCTCGAAGTCGCGGCTCGCCCACCATTTGGAGGGCAGGATCGGGAGCTGGCCCAGGATCAGCGGCAGTTCCTTGTTGGTGTTGTCGCGGAAGCTGAACAGCACCTTGCGGTCGCCGACCTTCTCGGCCTTGACCACGTCGTGATAGTAGAGCCCGTAGAGCGGCGTGCCCTTGGTCTTCAGGATGTCGAGGGAGAAGATCACGTCCTCGACCGTGATCGGGCTGCCGTCGTGGAAACGCGCCTGCGGCCGCAGCGTGAAGGCCACCCAGCTGCGATCCTCCGGCCATTCGATCGTCTCGGCGATCAGGCCATACTCGGTCGAGGCCTCGTCGCGCGAATTCCAGCACAGCGTGTCCCAGATCTGGGTGATGCCGGCGGCCGGGACGCTTTTGACGATGAAGGGATGAAGCGAATCGAACGTTCCGCGCGCGCCCAGCCGGACGCTGCCGCCCTTGGGGGCGCTGGGATTGAGATAGTCGGGCGGGCCTGCGTCGGCGGCATACTTCGGCGTGCCATGCATGGCAAAGCCATGGCTCACATTCACCTTGGAAGAGGTCTGCGCCCGCAGGATCGCAGGTCCGCCGGTCCACAAAGCCACGCCGCCCGCCAGCACGCTGCGTCGTCCGATCGCCATGCCATGCGCTCCCAAATCAACCCGTCTCGGCTTCACTATATAGCGCGGCCGAGTTGGGCCGCACTATGGCCGCCGGGTTACTTCGCTGTCGGCTTTGGCCCGTCAGGTTTGGGTCGCGATTCCCGCATCCTTGACCAGTTTGCCGTAGCGCGCGTAGTCGGCTTTCCACATCGCCAGGATGTCGGCGGGCGAGCGGGCCGCGGGAATGTCGCACCCGGCTTTCGCGAGCCGCGCTTGCGTTTCCGGGCTTTGAAGGGCCTTCATCGCGGCGTCGTGCAGGCGGGCGACGATGGCCGGCGGCGTGCCGGCACGAACCGCGATGACGTACCAGCTCGTCACCTGGGCATCGCCGAAGCCGGCTTCGGCGAAGGTCGGGACGTCGGGAATCGGTGGCAGCCTCTTTTCGGCCAGGACGGCGAGCGCACGCAGCTTGCCCGCCTCGACATGCTGATGGGCCAGCGGCCCGGGCAAGAGGCCCACCTGCAGGCGGCCTTCCAGCAGGTCCGGCATTCCCGGCGGGATTCCCTTGTAGGGGACAGAAACCATGTCGAATTTGGAATGGCTCTTCAGCAGTTCCGCCGAGAGGTGGATCGACGAGCCATTGCCCGGGTTGAGGTAGTGCAGCTTGCCGGGGTTGGCCTTGCCGTACTCAACCAGCTCCTTGAGCGTCTTGACCGGTACCGACGGATGGACCGTCGCAACCGACGTGGCGACCGCCACGAAGGCGGCCGGCTGAAAGTCGGCGATGGGATCGTAGGAGACCTTTTGCAAATGCGGCGCAACGACGTGTGAAAGGGTCGCAATCAGCCAGGTGTTGCCGTCGGCCGGGGCCTGGGCCACGAGAGCGGTCGCGATCGTCGAATTGCCGCCAGGCTTGGGTTCGACGATGATCGTTTGGCCCAGGCTGGCCTGCATGGGATCGGCGAGCGTGCGCGCGACGAGATCGACGATGCCGCCTCCGGGATAGGGCACCAGAAAATGCGGGGGCTTGTCGGGCCATGCTTGCGCCGACGCATTGGGGGCGACGGCAAAGGCCGCCCCGGCGCCCAGTGCGGCGCGTCGGCTTATCGTATTCATTATATTCCTCCCTGCAGGATTTTCGCGAAAGTACGTATCGGAGGCCGCCTTGTCACCGCCCGTTCGCAGCGGGAAACGCGACCCCGGGATTCCGAGCCTCGCAGTTTGACTTCGCGGCGCCGGAGTTCCACGTTTCGTCCATGACCGATACCATGAATTTCGCGCCGGAATACGATGTGCCGCTCGACTACATGCGGCGCACGCGCGAGTACTACCTCGCGCTGGGATACGACAATCCCTACCGCTGGGCGCATTATGTGGATGCGCCGTTCCAACCGCTGAAGAAGCCGCTGAAGGACAGCACGCTGGCGCTGATCACGACGGCGGCGCCTTATCAACCCGACAAGGGCGATCAGGGTCCCGGCGCCCTCTACAATGCAGGTGCCAAGTTCTACACGGTGTTCTCGGGCGACACCGCGGTCGATCACGACACGCGCATCTCCCACATCGGCTACGATCGCAAGCACACCACGGCCAAGGACAGCAACACCTGGTTCCCGCTGCCGCTGATGCGCGAATTTGCCAAGCAGGGACGCTTCAAGCTCGCGTCACGCTTTCACGGCGCCCCGACCAACCGCAGCCAGCGTGTCACTCTTGAAACGGACGCGCCGGAAATCCTGGCGCGCTGCCGTCAGGACCAGGTCGACGCCGCGCTGTTAGTGCCTACTTGACCCGTCTGCCACCAGACCGTGAGTCTGGTCGCCCGATATCTCGAACGGAACGGCATCCCGACCATCGTCATGGGGGCGGCGAAGGACATCGTCGAATATGCCGGCGTGCCGCGTTTTCTGTTCAGCGACTTCCCGCTCGGCAATTCCTGCGGCAAGCCGCACGAGCCCGACACGCAGGCCTTCACCCTCGACCTGGCGTTGAAAACCTTCGAGAGCGCCATCGGCCCGCGCACCACGGTGCAATCGCCGCTGCGCTGGACCGAGGATGGCGATTGGAAGAACGACTACAACAACATTGCGCGCATGCCGCCGGAAGAGGTCGCCAAGCGGCGTGCCGAATTCGACAAGGTGAAACAGGTGGCGCTCAGCCAGCGCAAGCAGGCGGGCGTCGCCTAAGGATCGTTTCGACATGAGCAAGCCGTTTGCCGGCGTGAAGGTTCTCGATTTCACGCGCGTGCTCGCAGGCCCCTATGCCTCGTACCAGCTCGCGCTGCTGGGCGCCGACGTCATCAAGGTCGAGTCGCGTGAAGGCGACGACATGCGCTTCGGCAACCGCGCCAACGAGTGGGAGAAGCGTGGACTCGCGGCGCCCTGGATCGCGGTCAACGCCGGCAAGCGCTCGATCACGCTCGACCTGAAAAAGCCCAAGGCGATCGAGGCCATCAAGCGCCTGGTCGACAAGGCCGACGTGGTGATCGAGAATTTCCGTCCCGGCGTCATGGCCAATCTCGGCATCGGCTACGAGACGCTGCGTGTCCTCAATCCGAAACTGATCTACTGCGCGGTGTCGGGCTTCGGCCAGGTCGGTCCGCAGGCCAAGACAGCGGCGTTCGACGGCATGATCCAGGCGATGTCCGGGCTGATGTCGATCACCGGCTTCGAGAACAACGGGCCGACGCGCGTGGGCTTTGCCGGCGCCGACGTGATGTCGGGGGCGACGGCGGCGCTGGGCGTCGCCTCGGCGCTGTTCCAGCGCACCCACACCGGCAAGGGCCAACTCGTCGACGTCGCCATGATCGACGCGGTGATGGGCTATCTCGCCCAGCAGTTCACCGAGCACCTGGTAACCGGCCGCGTGCATGGCCAGTCCGCCAACCTCTCGGTGACACGCAAGCCCACCGGCAATCTCTTCAAGACCAGGGACGGCTGGATCGTGCTCGCCGTCATGACCGATCCGCAGTTTCAGCGCCTGATGAAGGAAGTGGGCCGCGCCGATGCGCTGGCCGACCCCAGGTTCGTCGATTGGCCGACGCGCATCGAGAACAACACGGCGCTGCACGAGATTATCGAGGAAGCGCTCAAACTGGAGACTTCCGCCACCTGGACGGCGCGCTTTGCCAAATCGGACATCCCGGCGGGCCAAGTGCTGAGCATTCCCGAGACTGTCCAGCTCGACCTCTTCCAGCACCGCACGGTGCTGCAATCCGTCGATACCCCGCACGGCCCGATCAGGGTGGTGGGCTCGGGCTTCCGGCTCGAGCACGGCGGCGGCTCGGTCGAGCGTTCGCCGGCGACGCTGGGCGAACACACCGACGAGGTGCTGCGCGAGGCCGGCTATTCGCCGGCCGAAATCGCGGAAATGCGCGAAGCCAAGATAGTCTAGTTGCGATTGGCGGGCGGCTGAACCGGCGTCGCCGGCGGCGCAGGGAACGTCTTTTCCTGCGGTTTGTCCTGGGCACCCTTCAACTCGGCGCGGGCCTCGACGACGGACGCGGCCTTGGCGACGAGCTTCTCCGCTTCGGCCACGGCCTTTTCTGCCGTGGCGAAGTCCGAGCGCTTGATGGCCTCGCGGGCAACCGCGATGAGCTGCGCCAGTTGGGGAATGACCGGTGGTGCTGCTACCGGGGCTGGTGTGGCCGCCGCCGGTGGCGGCGCGGTTGCGGCCGGTTGAGCCGGCATCGGCGCATTGCCCTTCAGAGCCGGTGTTGCTTGGCGGGCCTCGGCCAGGCGGCGAGAAAGGTCGGCCCACCCTGCGTAGGAAGGGTAGGCCTTCTTGCCATCGGTGATCAGCCGCTCGGCGTCGGCATATTGCTTGCGGGCCAGTGCTGCGTCGGCTGAAGCCGCCATGGCGCGGATTTCGGCGTCCTGGCGGGCACGATCGGCCTTGGCGCGCTCCAGTTCCGCGCGGGCGATGGCAATCTCGGGCATGGTGGCAGAGATCGCCTGGACCTGGGTCAGCGAACGATCAGCCGCGGCGAAATCGCCTTGCGTCGTGGAGCGTCGGGCGGCCGTCACCAATTCAAGCGCGCGCGCGTTCTGGGCGCGCAGTTCATTGGCCTGGCGGTCGTTGCCCTGCCGGGCGTTGGCACTGCGGCGCTGCAGATCGGTCCACCCGTCGTAGGAGCCGTAGCGGCGGCGTCCATCTTCGATGGCGCGCTCTGCCTCGTCATACTGTTTGCGTTGGAACGCCGCGTCGATCACCCCCAGGATCAGGCGAATGCCGTCCTGCTGCTGTTCGGCGGCAATGCGGCGACGGCTGAGATCGGCCCGCGCCTGGTTGGTCTCCGGAAAGCCAGGTGCGGCGCGATCGGCCAACACGAGCTGGCGTTCAGCCTCCGCGAAGTCGCCGCGATCCGTCGCCTGTCGCGCCGTGACGATGAAGGAGCGTGCCTGATTGATACGTGCCTGCCAGGTCGCATCCGCCCGCAACTGCGCCAGGCGGCCGGCACGGCTGCGGTATTCGTCATCCTGATTGAAGCGCTGGGCGTACTCGGCCAGCAGGCGCTCTACATCCCAGAGCCGCTCGGCCGCAAAAGCCTGGTCGATGGCCGCATGGTATTGATAGCGCTCGCGATAGCGTTGGTCGCGCGCGGTGCGCATTGCCGCGATCTCGTTGCGGGCCTTGGCGGTCTCGGCGAAGCCCGGAGCCTGCTTGTCGGCATCCTGCAGCATCGCTTCGGCATGCGGGAAATCGCCGACCCGGGCAAAGCGCAGCGCCTCGGCAATCAACCGTCGGGCTTCCGCCAAACGCAACTGCGCATCGCGATCGGCCCGGGCCTTGGCGAGCTTCTGTTGCAGCGGCGGCCACGCCGCGTTGCCGGCATAGCGACGCGTCGCGTCGGCCAGCAGGCGGTCGGCATTGGCAAAGTCGCCGGCGACGATGGCACGGTCGATGGATGCAGCGAGGGCAACCCGGTCGGCATCCGACGCGGCAGGCGCCGCCGCGGCGGGAGCCGCCGTTGGCGCGGCCGCGGCCGGGAAATCGGACAGGACGAGCTTGCTCTTCTCGCAGGCCAGCTGGTCGCTGATGCCGTCCTCGGGTTGGGCGCACGAGAATACGGCGCCCGATTTTTCGCGCAGCCAGGCCATGCTGCGGCCGTCGCTGCGCCCGTTGTCCATGTGGGACAGGTAGAGTTCGGCGTCACGCGTCAGCGGCAGCTCGGAGCAACCGCTGTCGGCGCACCACAGGAGTTGGGCGCGGCCGTTGCGGGCTTCCACCTGGCGCAGCAGCGCGGCGCGCGTCACCGTGCGGTCGCCCTGCTTGACCTGAAACGTTCCGAGCGGATGAGCGTCGCCAACGGTCGCGTCGAGCTTGCCGCAGCGCTCTTCGACGCAGGAGAGGACGACCGGCTTGCCCTTCTCGAAGTTGGTCTGCTTGTAGGACAGGAAGTAGCGCGGTCCGGCGAATCCCAGCGAATCCATCGCGGCTTGCGGCAGATCCTTGTCAGCGACGCCCTCGATCTTTACCGGCTTGCAGAAAGTGTCGCCGCGGCAAATCCACGGGGCGCCGTTCAAGCGGAAGACATACTTGGTGTCGGTCGGATCGAACAGGAGCGGGGCGTAGCCGGCCGGCGGATAGGCCGGTGTCTGCGCGGACGCGACATTGCCCAGGCCGACCGCCGCGACCGCAGCGACGAGTAGAAAGCGTTTTGCCATGACGTTTGCCTCGTTTCGATGATGGGGCCGCGCCTTCGGCGATTGTTTTCGGCCATCACCGCCCAAGTTCGAGAACGCTAGCAAAAGGGTTTGGTTCCACTTGACCGTCGCGGGCAGGGAGCTAGGTTGGCCTCGTCCAAGGGGGGTCCCGTCAAGGGGCTGAGATATCGACGGTCGCCAAATTTCGAAATGGCGACAGCGCGGTGACCCTTTGAACCTGATCCGGGTCATGCCGGCGAAGGGACTGGATACACTCCTTTGCACGACAACACCGGATCTCCGTCCGCCTTTCAGCACAGGAGATCCTCGTCATGGACACCATCGTTTCGATACCGACGCCCAAGGTCACCACCGGGCCGCTGCCGTCTTCGGCCAAGGTCTACGTCTCGCCCGAGGCGGCGCCGGACCTAAAAGTCCCGCTGCGTGAGATCACCCTCTCAAGTCCCATGGAACCGCCGGTGCGGGTCTATGACACGACCGGTCCCTACAGTGACGCGGCAGTGACGATCGATGTGCAGAAAGGCCTCGCGCGCACGCGTCGCGCCTGGGTGATCGAGCGCGGCGGTGTCGAGGAATATGACGGTCGGCCGATCGCGCCGATCGACAACGGCAACGTCAAGACATCGGCGCTACAACCGTTTCCCAACACGCAGCGGCCGCTGCGCGGCCTTTTAGGCAAGCCGATCACCCAGTTCGAGTTCGCCCGCGCCGGCATCGTCACCAAGGAGATGATCTACGTCGCCGCGCGCGAGAATCTCGGTCGCAAGAAGATGCTGGAGACCGCCGAGGAGAGCCTGGCCGATGGCGAGAGTTTTGGCGCGGCGCTCCCGGCCTTCATCACGCCGGAGTTTGTGAGGAGCGAGATCGCGGCCGGCCGGGCCATCATCCCGGCCAACATCAACCACACGGAACTGGAGCCGATGATCATCGGCCGCAACTACCTGGTGAAGATCAACGCCAACATCGGCAATTCGGCGGTCTCTTCCTCCATGGAGGAAGAAGTCGAGAAGATGGTGTGGGCGATCCGCTGGGGCGCCGACACGGTCATGGATCTGTCCACGGGCCGCAACATCCACGACACGCGCGAATGGATCGTGCGCAATGCGCCGGTGCCGATCGGCACCGTGCCGATCTACCAGGCGCTGGAGAAGGTCGGCGGCGACCCGACGAAGCTCTCGTGGGAGGTCTTCCGCGACACGCTGATCGAGCAGGCCGAGCAGGGCGTCGACTATTTCACCATCCATGCCGGCGTGCGCCTGGCGCATGTGCCGCTGACGGCCAGGCGGGTGACCGGCATCGTGAGCCGCGGCGGCTCGATGATGGCGCAATGGTGCCTGACCGAGCATCGCGAAAGCTTCCTCTACGAGCATTTCGGCGACATCTGCGACCTGATGCGCAAGTACGACGTGTCGTTCTCGCTGGGCGACGGTCTGCGTCCGGGCTGCAACGCCGACGCCAATGACGCGGCGCAGTTTGCCGAACTGACGACACTCGGCGAACTCACCAAGGTCGCCTGGGACAAAGGCTGCCAAGTCATGATCGAGGGCCCGGGCCACGTGCCCATGCACAAGATCAAGGCCAACATGGACAAGCAGCTGAAAGAGTGCGGCGAGGCGCCGTTCTACACGCTGGGGCCGCTCGTGACCGACATCGCGCCGGGCTACGACCACATCACCTCGGGCATCGGCGCCGCCATGATCGGCTGGTTCGGCACCGCGATGCTCTGCTACGTCACGCCCAAGGAGCATCTCGGCCTCCCTGACCGTGACGATGTGAAGGTGGGCGTCATCACCTACAAGATCGCGGCTCATGCCGCCGACCTCGCCAAGGGCCATCCCGCGGCCCGGCTGCGCGACGATGCGCTCTCCAAGGCGCGATTCGACTTCCGCTGGATGGATCAGTTCAACCTCTCGCTCGATCCGGCGACGGCCGAGAAGTTCCATGACGAGACGATGCCCAAGGAGGCGCACAAGACGGCGCATTTCTGCTCGATGTGCGGGCCCAAGTTCTGCTCCATGCGGATCACCCAGGACATTCGGGAGTACGCCAAGAAGGGCATGGACGAGATGAGCGAGAAGTTCCGGGCGGGCGGCAACGCGCTTTACGTGCCTGAGAAGGCCGCCGACTGAACCATCGACCTCCATTCCGAAGGGACCTTTTTGCCGTCTGAGGCGTTATGCTGCTGGCGCGATGGCCTGCCTCGCGCCCTTCCGCCACCGGGGGAGGTTTGGACGGGTCCGTTCGTATTACAGACGAACTGTATTGGCTTGGGGGAGATGGATAGACGATGAAACGCCTGCGGACCCTGCTCGGGATCGGCTTGGGCCTCGCCATTGTGGCGGGGGCCGGCTGGTTCATTTCGCAAGGCGGAACATCTAAGTTTGTGCCCCCGGCTGGTCGTTCCCCACCGGGCGCCGGCGTGCCGGTGGGTGTTGCCGCGGCCGTCAAAGGCGATCTTCCCGTCGTGCTCCGGGCGCTCGGCACCGTGACGCCGCTCAACACCGTCAACGTCAAGACGCAGATCACCGGCCAGCTCACCGAGGTGCACTTCAAGGAAGGCCAGCTCGTGAAGCAGGGTGACCTGCTCGCCGTGGTCGACCCGCGCCCCTACGACGTCGCCTTGCAGCAGGCCATCGGCACGATGCAGCGCGACGAGGCCCTGCTCAAGAACGCCCAGACCGACCTCGAACGCTACAAGAAGCTGGTCGCCCAGGACTCCCTCGCCCGCCAGCAGCTCGACACCCAGCAGGCCCTGGTCCGCCAGTACGAAGCGGCCCTGGTCATCAACCAGGCGCTGGTCGATGCCGCCAAGCTCAACGTCACCTACACCAAGATCGTGGCCCCGCTGACCGGGCGCGTCGGCCTGCGCATGGTCGACAAGGGCAATTACGTGACGATGGGCGATGCCACGAGCATCTGCGTCATCATCCAGATTCAGCCGATTTCGGTGATCTTCACCATTCCCGAGGACGCCCTGCCGCCGGTGCGCCAGCGCCTCAAGGCCGGTGCGTCGCTCGAAGTGCGGGCGCTTGACCGCGCGCAGAAGGTCGAACTGGGCGTCGGCAAGCTCGACACCACCGACAATCTGATCGACGTGACCACCGGCACGGTGAAGCTGCGCGGCATCTTCGACAACAAGGACGAGAGCCTGTTCCCCAACCAGTTCGTGAATGTCCGCCTGCTGGTCGACACTGTGAAGGACGCGACCATCGTTCCCGTCGCCGCAATCCAGCGCGGCCAGCCCGGCATCTTCGTCTACCTGGTCAAGGCCGACGACACGGTCGAAATCCGTGTCGTCGAACTCGGCGTCACCGATGGCGAGAAGGTCGCGGTGACGAAGGGCCTGCAGGTCGGCGACCAGGTCGTCATCGACGGCACCGACCGGCTGCGCGAAGGCGCCAAGATCCGCAAGCCTTCGGCCGGTCCGAGGGGCACGTCCGGCTCGCCCGTCGCGGCGGCGCCACCGGGCGGCGGCGCAGGACGGCCGGCGCGGTCGAACCAGTAGTCCATCGCGACATGAATCCGTCGCGGCTTTTCATCGAACGGCCGGTCGGCACCTCTCTATTGATGGTGGCGATTATGCTGGTCGGCATGATCGCCTACAAGTTCCTGCCCTTGTCGGCGCTGCCGCAGGTCGACTATCCGACGATCCGCGTGCTGACGCTCTATCCCGGCGCCAGCCCCGAGGTCATGACCTCCTCGGTCACGGCCCCGCTCGAGCGGCAGTTCGGCCAGATGCCCGGCCTCAACCAGATGACGTCGACCAGTTCGGCTGGCGCCTCGGCGATCACGCTGCAGTTCGACCTGGCGCTCGGCCTCGACATCGCCGAACAGCAGGTGCAGGCGGCCATCAACGCCGCCGGCAACCTTCTGCCGGGCGACCTGCCGGCGCCGCCGATCTACGCCAAGGTCAATCCCGCGGATGCGCCGGTGCTGACGCTCGCCGTCACCTCCAAGACCGAGGCGCTGACCAAAGTCCACGACCTCGTCGACACGCGCCTCGCCCAGAAGATCTCCCAGGTGGCCGGCGTCGGCCTGGTCAGCCTCGAAGGTGGCCAGAAGCCCGGCGTGCGGATCCGCGCCAACCCCACGGCGCTCGCCGCCTACGGGCTCAACATCGACGACCTGCGCACCACCATCACCAACTCCAACGTCAACACACCCAAGGGAAACTTCGACGGCCCGGCGCGGGCCTACACGATCAATGCCAACGACCAGATCACCGATCCGGACGTCTTCCGCGAGGTCATCGTCGCCTACCGCAACGGCTCGCCGGTCCGGCTGAAGGACGTCGCGACCGTCGAGGAGGGCCAGGAGAACAACCGGATCGCCGCCTGGGTGAACGGCACGCCGGCGGTGATCGTCAACGTCCAGCGCCAGCCCGGCGCCAACGTCATCGACGTGGTCGATCGCATCAAGGCGCTGCTGCCGCAGTTGCGCGACTCGCTGCCGGTGGCGCTCGGCGTGGCCATCGTCACCGATCGCACGCTCACCCTCCGGGCTTCGGTGCGCGACGTGCAGATCGAACTCACCTTCGCCGTTGTCCTGGTCGTCGCCGTGATCTTCGCCTTCCTGGGCGATGCCCGCGCCACGC
>JAUXRT010000224.1 GCA_030681635.1 Reyranella sp. | reverse complement strand
GTGATGAGCACGTCACCCCGCATCAGGTCGCCCTGCGCGTCCATGGTGATGACGGTGCCACCGCGAAGCAGGGTGCGGGCTGCAGCCATGGCCGGGTGCCTCAACTGCTCAGGCCGTCGCTGACGTCGACGTCCAGCGGCTGGATCTGCAGCCCGGCATCGGCGGCGGTCTCGCGCAGCAGCACGGCAAAGTCGATGTCCTCGTAGCCCCGGCCCACCATGCGCGCAATGCTCTCGCGCGTGGCCGCCGCAGCGGGCATGGCCACGCCGTGGGCCTTGGCCGCACCCAGGCCCAGGTCCATGTCTTTCAGCAACAGCTTGGGCGTGAAAGTGACCTGCTCGAAGTTCAGCTTGGTGAGCACCGGCGTCTTGTAGCGCGTGTACATGGAGCCCAGCACCGAGTCGTTGATGCTCTCCAGGAACACATCGCGCGGAATGCCGGCTTTCTCGGCCAGCACCGTGATCTCGCACAGGTTCTGAATGATCACGCCGAACATGGTGTTGTGCGCGATCTTCCACACGCGGGCCAGCTCGCCCTCGCCCACCCACAGGGCCTTGCGCGACATGGCGGCCAGATACGGCTCGGCTTCGTCGTAGATGTTCCTGGGGCCAGAGGCCACCACCAGCAGTTTACCGGCCTTGGCCACCTTGGCGTTGCCCGAAACCGGGGCGCACAGGTAGGCAATGCCCAGGGCTTCGAGCTTCGTGCGGATTTCGGCCGATCCCTCCTGCGAGATGGAAGAGCTGTCGATCACCACGCGCGGGCGCTTGTCGCCGGCCACCAGGCCACCTTCGCCGAACAGCACTTCCTTGAGGTCGTTGGTGGTGGAGACCATGGTGAACACCGTGTCGCAGGTGGAGAGGTCTTGCTTGCTGCTCACCACCACCGCGCCGTACTCGGCCAGGGGTTCGGCTTTGCTGCGGGTTCGGTTCCACACCTCTACCGTGTGGCCGGCTTTGGTCAGCCGCTTCACCATGGCTTCGCCCATGCGGCCGAGGCCAATCCATCCAATTCGCTTGCTCACGCTTGTCTCCGTGTCTTTGTGGTCAATGGCCGCTGAGTGTGTCGCCC
>JAUXRT010000210.1 GCA_030681635.1 Reyranella sp. | reverse complement strand
TGGCGACCTGGTCCATGTTGATGTTGAGCACCGGTATCCACAGGTGTTCCTGCATCACCTTCTGCTGCACCAGACCGTAATACTTGGCGCGGTCGGATTCGGTCAGCGCGGCGCGCCCGAGGCTCAGCCACTCGTCGGTCTCGGCGTCCTTCCAGTTCATCCGGTTGGGCGTCGGGATGTTCTTGGAGTTGAAGTAGATGTTCATCAGGTCGCCGGCCGAGAGATAGGGCACCGTCACCGACCAGATCTCGTAGTCCTGCTCGGCCATCTTGGCGGCGGCGATCGTCGAGTCCCACGGCTGGATCTGCCAGTTGACGCCGATCCTGCGCAGGTAGCCCTGGATCGCCTCGCCCACCTTGGCGGAGTTGGCGTTGGCGGTAAAATACACCTTGGGCGCCAGCTTGACGCCGTCCTTCTCGCGGACGCCGTCGGCGCCGACCTTCCAGCCGGCCTCGTCGAGCAGCTTCTTGGCGCGCTCCATGTCCTCTTTCACGATCCCGGCGGTCTTGGGATCGTGGTCGAGCGCATCCTTGTCGACGATGGTGAAAGCCGGATCGGCGTTGCCGAGCAGGATGCCCTTGGCGATCTCGGCCCGGTTGATGGCGATGCTCATGGCCTCGCGCACGCGCTTGTCGGCCACCATGGGCCGCGTGATCTTGTAGCCGAAATAGAGCAGCTGGAAGTTGGGCTTGGCGGCATGCACCTGCAGCATCGGTGCCGCCTTGGCCTGGGAGATGAACTGGGCGGGGAACTGGTGCGTGATGTCGAACTGGCCGGCCATCATCGCCGCCACGCGGCTGGAATCCTCGGGCACGATCTTGATGACAAGCTTCTCGAACTTCACCGGACCCTTGTTCTTGTACATCGACGGGCCCCACTTGTAGGCATCGTGGCGCTTGAGCACGATCTGCGTGCGGGGCTGCCACGATTCGAAGCACCACGGACCGGTGCCGTCGGCGCCCTTGATGCCGTAGTCCTTGCCCAGCGCCTCGACGCTCTCCTTGTTGTGGATGACGTTGGTGAACATGGTGAGCTGCAGCAGCAACTCGGAGTAGGGCTCGGTGAGTTCGTACTCGACGGTGTAGGGGTCGGGTGCGCGCAGTTCCTTGATGGTGCCGGCACGCCAGGCGTAGGGGCCCTTGGTCGCCGGGTCCTTCAGGCGCTGGAAACTGAAGATCACGTCGTCGGCGGTGAACTTCTTGCCGCTGCAGAACGACACATCATCGCGCAGCTTGAAGGTGTAGGTCCTGCCGTCAGGGCTCACCGTCCACGACTTGGCGAGGTAGGGAATGGGCGTGCGCCCGTCCCAGTCGAGCGCCACCAGCGTGTCCTGGAACATGTTGACGATATCGGAGGTCGGCCCCCAGGTCGTGCGCTGCGCATCGTAGTGCGGCGCGTCGATCGACTTCATCATGTTGAGGGTCTGGGCCGCTGCCTGGGAGCCGAGGGGCCCCGCAATGCTCAACGCGAACGCTGCGCTCAGAACAAATCTGATCATGTCTGCAGCCTCGGATCGAGGACGTCGCGGAGCGCGTCGCCCAGAAGGTTGGCGGCCAGCACGATGACGAAGATCGCGCAGCTCGGGATCGTCGCAATGTGCGGCGCCATGAACAGGAAGTCGCGGCCCTGGGCCGCCATCATGCCGAGCTCGGCGGTCGGCGGCTGGGCGCCCATGCCAAGGAAGCCGAGGGCCGAGCCGATCAATATTATCTGGCCGAAGCGCAGGGTGAGAAAGACGAAGATGGTCGAGATGCAGTTGAGCGTGAGGTAGCGCCAGATCAGCGTGCGGTCGGCGACGCCGACGGCGCGGCCGGCCTCCATAAATTCCTGGCTCATGACGCCCACCGCGGCGCCGCGGGCCACGCGGGCGACGTCAGGCACGGTGGCCACCACTAGCGCGATCACCACGGCGGCGAGGCCGGCGCCGAAGATCGCCGCCACCGCGAGCCCGATCAGGATCGCCGGAAAGGCCAGCATCACGTCGACCAGCCGCATGATCCAGCCGTCGAGCCGGGGATAGTAGGCGGCCAGGATGCCGAGCACGCCGCCCAGCGCGCCGCCCACGATCACGCCGACCAGGCCCAGCATCAGCGTGTTGCGCGTGCCGAAGATGATGCGGCTCAGGATGTCCCGGCCGGTGTTGTCGGTGCCGAACCAGTGCTCGGCACTGGGCGGCTGCATCACCTTGGTGAGATCGGTGAGATAGGGGTCGTAGGGCGCGACCCAGGGCGCGAAGACGGCGGCGAGGCCGATCGCCAGCAGGGCGAGCGTGGCGATCACCGCCACCTTGTCGCGGGCGAGGCGCCTGAGCGCGCCCGAACGGGCAAAGACGCCGGGCTCGTCGGCGGTGGCGATCGGCTCAAGGGTCTCGACGCTCATGTCCGTTGCACCCGGGGATCGAGATAGACGTAGAGGACGTCGACGATCAGGTTGATGCTCAGGAACGCGATCGCCAGGATCATGATGGCGCCCTGCGCGGTCGGGAAATCGCTGGAGACGATGGCGCCGACGGCGAGGCGGCCGACGCCCGGCCACGAGAACATGGTCTCGGTCACGACCGCGCCGCCCAGCAGGAACGCCGCCTGCAGGCCGATCAAGGTCACCACCGGGATCAGGGCGTTGCGCAACGCGTGGTGCACGATCACCACCGTTTCGCGCAGGCCCTTGGCGCGCGCCGTGCGGACGTAGTCGGCGCCCAGCACTTCGAGCACGGCCGTGCGCGTCAGCCGCGCGATCGGCCCGATCAGCACGGCGCCCAGCGTCGCCGCCGGCAGGATCAGGCTCGGCAGGCCACCGTCCCAGACCGGGCCGGTACGGCCGGTGAACGGCAGCATGCCCCATTTGAAGCCGACGTACTGGATCAGGATCAGGCCGATGAAGAACACCGGCATCGACACGCCGGCGACCGAGATGGCCATGATCAGGCGGTCGACGATGGTGCCGCGCTTCACCGCCGCCAGCGTGCCCAACGTCAGGCCAAGCGGCACGGCGAGCAGCATGGCGCCCAGCATCAGCTCGACCGTGGGACCGATGGTGAGCGCCAGCTCCTCGCTCACCATCTTGTTGGAGATGATCGAGCGACCGAGATCGCCGCGCGCCACGCGGC
>JAUXRT010000191.1 GCA_030681635.1 Reyranella sp. | reverse complement strand
GCGTGTCAGACGGCGCATAATTCCCGCAGCAAATCAAAGGGAGCCAACGCCATGCAATACAAGCGCATTTCGGCCGATAGCCACCTCGATCTACCGTGGATGCCGCCCGACCTGTTCACGTCGATGGCGCCGCGCGAGCTCAAGGATCGCATGCCCTACGTCGCCGACACCGACGACGGTCCGAAGTGGATGGCCAAGAACGGCGCCACCTTCGGCTACAAGAACGGCGTGGGCCCCGCCGGCTCGAAATTCGTTCCCGGCAAGCACCACCGCGTCGACATCATGGCCGAGACCGGCCTCTATGCCGACGGCGCCAAGGACATCCGCCGCATCTCCGATCCGCACCTGCGCATCAAGGATCTCGATCGCGACGGCGTCGATGCCGAGGTGATCTACGGCATCCTGGGCGCCGCCAGCCGCCTCAACGACCGCGAGGCGGGCAACCAGATGCTGACGATCTACAACGACTGGCTGAAGGATTTCTGCAGCCACTATCCCGACCGGCACATCGGCCTCGCGTGCCTGCCCTACGGCGACATCGACGCCGCGGTGAAGGAGATCCATCGCGTCGCCAAGATGGGCATCAAGGGCCTCGAGCTTTCCTGCTCGTGGGACATGGAGCCGATGTGGCACCCGATGTGGGAGCCGCTGTGGAAGGCCGTGAACGACGTGCAACTGCCGCTGCACTTCCACACCTTCCCCGCCGTGCCGCCCGACACCATCCAGAAGCATCCCGGCCGCGTCGGCCGGTCGGTGTTCTTCACCATCGTCTCGGGCTTCCAGATGAACCTGGTGAACATCCTGGCCGCCATCATCGGCGCCAACGTGCTCGAACGGTATCCCAACGTCCGTATCGCCTTCGGCGAATCGGGCTCGGGCTGGATCCCCTACGCGCTCGACCGCATGGACTTCGAGTGGGAGGACCGCTTCACCGACCTCGGCCTGAAAATGAAGCCGTCGGATTACTGGCGCCGCCAGTGCAAGGCCACCTTCCAGTTCGACCGCATCGGCGCCAAGCTGATCGACGAGATGGGCGCGGAAAGCCTGATGTGGGGCTCCGACTACCCGCACGGCGACGGCGTGTGGCCGCACTCCGACAAGTACATCAAGGAACAGTTCGCCGAAGTTCCGGCCGAGCAGGTGAAGATGATCACCTGCACCAACGCCGGGACGTTCTACGGCCACATCAACTAGCCAAGCTCAACTAGCTAACCGAGATCGCTCTTCGACACGGTGTGTCGAAGAGCGAAGACCTCGCCCTCGGGCGCGTGCCGGGCACGCGCCGCCTGGGCCGCTTCGACCGACCAGAAGAAAGCGACCAGCGCCCGTTCGATCTGTCGGTCAGGTGTCGCGCGTAAATCCTTCTCCGCCGTATGGGCCTGGCCGAGGTTGGCCTGGCCCGCCAGCAGGTCGACGCGCGCCGTCTGCAGCCCGGCCAGCGTGTCGAAGGGCGCGGTGTTGCCGACCGTCGTGCGGAGCGTGAGGACGGCGGCGCCGATGCCGTCGCCCCAACGCTGCTCGACGGTGCAGACGGTGCGCCAGGTATCGCGGAACTTCGGGAAGATGGCGCGGCTCATCTCGGTCGGATTGCCGAGGCGCGCATAGTATTCGGCGCTCTCGAACGCCGCCGTGGTCTCGGCGTCGTAGAACAGGAGATAGCGCCCCGGCGTGTCGACGCCCCTGAACCTGGAGCCGCGCAGCCAACCAGGGCAGCCGACACGCTCCTGGACATGCTCGCGGCTGTGCCAGTGTTCGAAGAGGGAATCGTCGGCGGGATCGATATCGACCCAGATGGCGAGGACGGCCTGGCCGCCGCTCATGTCGCCCGCACCGCGTTGGTGAAGGCGACGACCTCGTTGCGGCGGTTGTGGTCGGTCGGCGGCGCGTAGAGCGGCTGCGGAAAGGCACCGAGTGTGACCACCACAAGGCCCTCGTCGCGGAAGATGTCGATGCGCTGGCCGGCATGGCCGATGGCCGCCATCACGCCCCGGCCAAGCCACCAGCTAAAACCGTAGTGGGTAATGTCGACGACCGGCGGCGTTTCGAGCGCGAAGGCCGGCGTCGCCGCGGCCTCGACCCAACCTTCGGGCAGCACGCGCGTGCCGGCGATCATGCCGTCGTCCAGGACGAATTGGCCAAAGCGGCCGAAGTCCCGCAACACCATGCCGGCACGGCTGCCGCCGATCTCCTGGCCACCCTCGCTCTCGAGCGTATAGAAGGCGTCGCATTCCATGCCGGCGGGTTGCCAGATCTTCTCCGACATATAGTCCGCCAGCGGCTTGCCGATCGCCTGGGTGAGCGCCGCGCCCAGCAGATAGGTATCGCCGGAATTGTAGAGAAAAGTGCTGCCGGCCGGATGGGCGCGCGGCAGGGATGCCATCAGCTTCAGCACGCCGCCTGGCACCTTGTCGGCCAGAGACTTGCTGTAGCGATTCACGTCGGAATGTCGGTCCGTGTAATCCTCGTTCCAGCGCACGCCCGACGACATGGTCATGACATGGCGGAGCGTTACACCCTCATAGGCCGAGCCGCGCAGGGCCGGCAGATAGCGCGTGAGCGGTTCGTCGATCGAGGCGATGGCGCCGTCGCGCACCGCAGCACCAACCAGCATCGCCGTCATCGACTTCACGGTCGACATCGTCGACCAGCGGTCATGCTCGCCGAGACCGAGGCCATAGCGTTCCAGAACCACCTTGCCATGGCGGATCACCAAAAGACCCGTGATCACGTTGCGGTCCATGAACGAGGCGACATCATACTCGCGGCCGTCGACGAGATAACGCGGCGCGATCTCCTCGCCACGCGGCAGCTCGCGCATGTTCGGCCCACGGTGGATCACGCGATGGGCAAATAACTTGTCGACGATGCGATAGGCGTAGGGCTGGATCGCCGGCGGCAGCAGCAGGAAATCCTCCCCGCGCGGGAGGTGCCTCTGCGGCGCGGCCGTCGTCAGGAGAACGCCTTGAAGGTGATGAGCGTGAAGGTGTCCTTCACGCCGGCCAGCGTCTGGATCTTGCTGGTGACGAAATGGCCGATGTCGGTCTTGTCGTCGAGATAGCACTTCATCAGGAGGTCGTACTGGCCGGAGGTCGAATAGACTTCCGACACCTGCTCGACCGTGACCGCGTCGTCGGCAACCTCGTAGGCCTTGCCGAGCTCGCACTTCACCATGACGAAGATGGTCTGCATGGTCCCGTCCGTCCTGTCGCTGCCTGGGTCGGCAGTCTAGCGCGGCTGGCGGGCGAGGAAAGCCGGCACGTGATCGCCGAGACCCTTGGGCGCGACACCGCCGTCGTCGCGGTCGCGCCGCGGCTCGGAGCGGCGCTCGTGACTGCGTTCAGGGCTGCGCTCGGCTCGGCGCTCGGGGTGACGCTCCCGAGGCGGCTGGGCCGAACGTTCGGCCCGCGGCTCGCGGGGAGCATGCTCACGGGGAGCCTGGTCACGGGGCGCGCGTTCGGGACGACGCTGGCGCGGCGCGCGTTCTGGCTGCGGCTCACGGGAAGCTTCACGGGGCGCCTCGGCAGCGGCCGCCTGCGGCTCCGCCGAAGCCTCGGGACGCGGTTCGCGATGTTCACGGGGCTCGCGGCGCGGGCCGCGCGGCTTGTCGGAGGACGCGCCGCCGCTGCTGCGGCCGGGGCGACCGCCACGACCGCCGCGGCCACGACGACGACCGTCGCCGGCCTCGAGCTGCAGGACTTCCAGGCCCGGGATCTCGATGCGCGGGATGGTGGTGCCGATCAGCTTCTCAATGGCTTCGATCAGGCCGCCCTCGAACGGTGCGGCGAGCGTGAAGGAATGGCCGGTCTTGCCGGCGCGGCCAGTGCGGCCGATGCGATGGACGTAATCCTCGGGCGAGAACGGCACGTCGTAATTGAAGACGTGGCTCATGTCCTGGACGTCGAGGCCGCGCGCGGCCACGTCGGAGGCGACGAGGATCTGGATGTCGCCGGCCTTGAACTTCTCCAGCGTCTCGGTGCGCGCGGGCTGGCTCATGTCGCCGTGCAGCGCGCCGGCATTGAGGCCGTGCTTCTTGAGGACGGTGTGCAGTGTGGCGACATCGCGCTTGCGATTGCAGAACACGATCGCGTTCTTCACTTCCTGGCTCTTGATCAGGGCCAGCAGGGCGTCGCGCTTGTCGTCTTCGGGAACGACGATCAGTCCCTGGACGATGGTGTTGCTGGCCGAGGCCGGCGGCGACACGGTGACTTCCTGCGGGTTGCTCAGGAAGCGGTCGGCCAGGCGCTTGATCTCCGGCGGCATGGTGGCCGAGAAGAACAGGGTCTGGCGCAGCGTCGGCAGGGTGGCGACGATACGCTCGACGTCGGGGATGAACCCCATGTCGAGCATGCGGTCGGCTTCGTCGATCACCAGGATCTTGACGTCGTTCAACAAACTGCCGCCGCGCTCGAAATGGTCGAGCAGCCGGCCCGGGGTGGCGATCAGCACGTCGACGCCGCGCTCCAGAGCGCGTTCCTGGTCGGGGAAGCTCAC
>JAUXRT010000176.1 GCA_030681635.1 Reyranella sp. | reverse complement strand
CGTCAATCCCAGCCTGTATCCCGACCTGCCCTACAAGCCGCTGGTCGACTTCCTGCCGATCTCCAACATCTTCCTGGTGCCGCTGGTCATCGTGGCCCATCCGAGCTTCCCCGCGACCACGCTCGCCGAACTGATCGCGCTGGCGCGCAAGGAGCCCGGCAAACTCTCCTATGCCTCGGCCGGGCCGGGGACGTCGCAGCACCTCAGCATGGAGCTGTTCAAGCTGCGCGAGAAGCTCGACATCGTGCATATCCCTTACCGGGGCAGCGGCCCCGCGATGGCCGACCTGCTGGGCGGCCACGTCAAGCTGATGATGGACAGCACGGCGGCGGCGCTGACCCACATCGTGGACGGGCGCATCAAGGCGCTGGCCGTCACCACGGCCCGTCCGGCACCGGCACCGCTCGACAAGATTCCCACCATTGCCCAGACCGTGCCGGGCTTCGACGCCGCCGGCTGGTCGGGGCTGGCCGCGCCGGCGCGCACGCCGCTGGAGATCGTGGCCAAGGTGAACAAGGACATGCAGACCCTGCTCAACGATCCGGCGGTGATCCGCCAGATCGAGCAGCGCGCCGCCATACCGGCGCCGGGCTCGCCGCTGCAGTTCTCCGAGTTCATCAAGAAGGAAATCGACACCTGGGGCGAAGTCGTGCGCGCCACCGGGACCAAGCCCGGGACCTGACGTCCCGGTGCTTGAAGTCCCGGGTATCTTGAAGTCCCGGGTATCTAGAGGCCGAGCGCGCGCAGGCCGTAGATCAGGCCGATCACCAGCAGGCCGATGAAGACGGTCTCGGAGATCAGCAGCATCACCGGACCCATGCCGATCCGCGCCAGCGCCAGCAGCGAGGTCTTCATGCCCAGCGCCGCGATCGCGGTGATGATCAGGAAGGACGAGATATGGGCTGCTGCCGCCTGGACGACCGGTGGCACCACGCCCATCGAATTGAGGGCGGCGAGCGCCAGGAAGCCGAACAGGAAGATGGGCGGGGCAGGGCGCGCATCGCTCACCGGGCCGCCGCTCCGCGACACCCACCAGGCAATGCCGGCGATCGCCGGCAGCAGGAAGGCGACGCGCAGCAGCTTGGTGATGATGGCGTCGCTCAAGACCTTCTCGCCCAACGTCTGGCCGGCGCCGGCGACCTGGGCCACGTCGTGGATCGCGCCGCCCAGGAACACGCCCATCTCGAACAGGGAGTAGCCCAGCATCTCGCGCAGTGGCGGATAGAGCACCATCACCACCGTGCTGAGGAAGTTGACGCCCATCACGGTGAAGGCGAGGTCGCGGTCGGAGTTCTCATGCTTGGGCAGGACCGCGGAGGCAGCCATTGCCGCCGCGGCACCACACACGCCGGTGGCGCAGCCGGTCAGCAGGCCGAAATCGCGGGTGAGGCCGAAGAAGCGCGCCGCCCAGGCGCCGAAGGCGATCGTGCAGGCAACGGCTGCCAGCGCCACCAGGATCGGCATCGCGCCGTCGTCGACGAGCTGGCCGAAGGTCAGCCGGGCGCCGTACAGGGCGACGCCGACGCGCAACAGGGTGCGGCCGGCGAACTCGAGGCCGGGCTTCAGGATCGGCCGCGCCGACAGCGGCTGCAGCGCCATGCCGATGACGAGGGTGAGGATGAGCGGCGGCACCCAGACCGCGCCGAACCGCAGCAGGCTCCGCGTGTCGGCGATGAAGGCCACGGCCGCGATGGCGGCACACAGGGCAACGCCGGGGGCTGCCCGGCGCAGATTGTCCGGCGCCCACAGGCGGACGATGTCGACGGCGACGGTGCTGCTACGCATCGAGAATGGCGACGAGCTGGCCTTCTCCGATGGCTTCGCCTTCGCTGACCCTGATCTCCTTGATGGTGCCGGCCTTGGGCGAGAGCACCGGGATTTCCATCTTCATCGATTCGAGGATCATGATCTCGCCGTCGACCTCGATGCGGTCGCCGGGCTTGGTCTGAATTTTCCAGACATTTCCTGCGATCTCGGATTTCACGTTGACGACGGCCATGCCCAGAGCTTCTCCCGTGTGGCGTTAGCCAGCTTTTTCGGCCACTGCGCGCGCCAGTGCAAGGGCGGAGCTGCCCACACGCGCGCCCAGACGGTATGCCGCATCGCTGACCGCCGAGACTATTCCGTCCTGCAAGGTGGAGCGGCCGTCGCCGATGCGGGCGGATTGCGCGGCGACGGCTGCTCCGGCGATGCCGGCGCGGTCGAGGATCTCGAAACCCCTGACGCCGCCCTTGTCGGCGCCGGGTCCCGCATCGTTGAAAAAGACGAGCCTCGGCCGGAAGGGCTCGACGGCCTGACCGGAGTTCAGCGCACAATGGCTGCCGGTGGCGACGATGCCGTCTCGATCCTGCGGCACCAGCAGCGAAGAGGAATCGACGCAGGCGAAGCCGTCGACGACGTGCCGCGTTTCGCCCATCGCGGGCGGCTTGGTGTGCGGCCACGGCGCCTTCTTGAGCAGCTCCGCGGCCTCCTGGCAGCTCATGCCGGCGCGCACGCCGCATTTCTCGGCCAGCGCGTTGGCGCGGCTGATCAGCCCGCGCCCATACATGTCTTGCCCGTCGCCGATACACGCGGTTGCGGTCGCCACCGCCGCCATCGCCATGCCGAGCTTCTCGGCATAGGCGAGGCCACCGACTCCCGCCGCGTCCTTGCCAATGCCGGCATCGTGGTGGATGGCGGCGCGGCAGCCGTATTTGGCCGACATGTAGGCGGCATAGGCGGCGGCATGGCTGCCGCCGACGACGACGGCGTCGTCGGCCTCGGCCGGCAGCTTGACGACGCTGTCATGGATCAGGACGGCAACGGACATCGCGCGAGCCTACTCATGGCGCTATACCTCGGCTATGTCTGAATC